>JAHDVN010000009.1 GCA_023384635.1 Thermoanaerobaculia bacterium | reverse complement strand
GTGGCGGCGATCCGCAGGGCCCTCGAGCGGGCGGGGATGGCCGCGGACGAGATCGACCTGTTCGAGATCAACGAGGCGTTCGCGGTGGTCGCCCTCGCCTGCCGGCGCGACCTCGGCATCCCCCCGGAGAAGCTCAACGTGCGCGGCGGCGCGGTCGCCCTCGGCCACCCGATCGGCGCCTCCGGGGCCCGCATCCTGGTCACCCTGCTCGCGGCGATGGCCGAGCGCGGGGCCCGTTTCGGCTGCGCCGGCATCTGCATCGGCGGCGGCGAGGCGACGGCCATGGTGGTCGAGCGCCTCCCGGAGTCGTAGCGCGCGGTGCCGGACCTCTCCGCTTCCGAGAGCGCCCGCCGCGCGCCGGCCCCGCGCCGCCGCGCCGCCGCCCTGCTCCTCTGCGCGCTCCTCGCCGCCGGGGCCGTTCCGGCCGGAGCCACCGAGGCGCCGGTCACCGGGACCCCCGCGGTCGCCCCGCCCGACCCGGGCGCACCGGACGCTCCGGCGGCCGGGGAGACCCCCGCCGAGCCGGCCGCCCCGCCGGCGCCGCCCCGCGTCGAGTTCGAGCTCCATCTCCCCGCGGAGGAGGGGGGAGGGAGCGTCACGGGCCTGGCGGAGAGCCTGGAGACCGACGGGCCAGACCGGGCGGTGCTCGCCGGCGCGGTCGAGCTGCGCTACCAGGACCTCGTCCTCACCGCCGACCGCGTCGTCTTCGTGCGCAGCGAGCAGCGCGTCCTCGCCGAGGGCTCGATCGTGCTCGATCAGGGCCCGCGGCGGCTCACCGGGAAGGCGCTCACGCTCCACCTCCCCACCAAGACCGGCGCCCTCACCGAGGCGACCGCCTTCCTCGAGCCCGAGATCTCCTTCTCGGGCTCCGAGATCGTGAAGACCGGCGAGCGCACCTACGAGGTACGGGACGGGGTGCTCACCTCCTGTCTCGGCGACACCACCCCCGACTGGAGCTTCCGGCTCACCACCGCCAAGGTCGAGATGGAGGCGTACGCCCACATCTACAACGCCTCGATGTGGGCCAAGAAGCTGCCGGTCTTCTACTTCCCCTACCTGCTCTACCCCACGAAGACCGACCGCGCCTCCGGCCTGCTGGTGCCGAACCTCGGCTACTCCAAGCGCCGCGGCGCCTACGTCGGCCTCGCCTACTTCCAGACGCTGGGCCCCTCCTGGGACACCACCCTCCACTACGACTGGTACGGCGAGGGCTACCACGGGATCGGCCACGAGCTGCGCTACCACCCGACCGAGGGGACGAGCGGCCGTTCGGAGCTCTACTTCGTGCAGGATCCGGTGGCCGACGACTGGCGCTGGAAAGCCTCCAGGGACCACCTCTCCGAGGACCTCCCGCTGGGGTTGCGCTGCGTGGTGAGCTTCCGCGATTTCTCCGACTTCGACTTCTTCCGCGACTTCGAGCGCGGCGCCAACCTGAGCACGGTGCGCCGCATCCCCTCGTTCGCCTACCTCGCGGGGGCCTGGGGACAGCACGCCGTGACGGTGCAGGTCGACCGCATGCAGACCTTCGTCTCGAGCGACACGATCTACGACCAGCGGCGCCTGCCGGAGGCGTTCTACACCCTCAACAAACGGAAGCTCGGACGCACGCCGCTCTATCTCAGCATCGACAGCACCGCCGGCTTCCTCTCCGACGACCGCGGCGACGGCGCCGCGAACCGCTACGGCCGTGGCACCTTCAACCCGGTGCTCACGCTGCCGCTGCGCGCCTTCCCCTGGCTCAACGTCTCGATCGCCGCCGCCGGCGGCTTCAGCTGGTGGAGCGAGAGCCTCGCCGACTACCGCGAGGCGGCCGAGGGCCGGCCGGCCGGCTTCTACTGCGGCGACCGGGCGGTGGCGCAGGGCACCTACTGCGGCGAGAGCTTCTCGCGCGCCTTCCCCTCCGGCACCGCCGAGGTGATCGGTCCGGTCTTCACGAAGATCTTCGACGCCGAAGTGGGCGGCTTCTCGAAGTTCAAGCACATCATCGAGCCGCGCTGGGGCTGGACCTACGTCGGCGAGAGCGACGACAACGAGCGGATCCCGCTCTTCGACGAGCGCGACCGCACCTACTCGAACACCAACCTCGGCGAGGTGTCGCTCGTCAACCGCCTGCTCGCCAAGCCCGCGGACCCCGAACAGGGAGGCGCCCGCGAGATCCTCTCCTTCGAGCTCGCGCAGGCCTTCGCGCTCGACGACCAGGCGCTCCAGAGCTCCCGCGACGGCAGCCTGTCGTCGAAGCGGAGCGCGCTCTTCGCCACCCTGCGCGTGAACCCGGCCGACGCCTTCTCGCTGCAGGCCCAGGCGCAGTACAGCACCCTCTTCTCGGGCCTCGAGGCGACCCAGCTCACGGCCACCCTCGCCCTCGACCGCGCGCGGCTCGGGCTCTCCTGGTACACCCGCTACCGCGCCGAGCAGGGCGAGACCTCCTCCGACCAGCTGCGGATCACCACCGGCGTGGCCATCCTCCCCAACCGGCTCCTCTTCGACGCCCAGCTGAACTACGACATCCTCACGGGGGACCTGCAGCAGCAGTACTACGCCCTGGTCTACAACTCGCAGTGCTGGGGGATCCGCCTCGAGGCACGCGAGTTCAACTACTCCGACCGCCGCGACCGCGACTTCCGCTTCGCCCTCTCGCTGAAGAACGTCGGCACCTTCCTCGACCTGACCGGCGGCGACACGACGCTCTACTGATGCGTTGCCTCGTCTTCGGAGGGGAGGGCCTTCTCGGCCGGGCGCTGGCGCGCGAGGCGCGCCGCCGCGGCGACGCCGTGCTCGCCCTGGCGCAGGAGGTGGCGGACATCGAGCGGCCCGGCGAGCTCCTCGCCTGGGCGCGGGAGTTCCGTCCGGCGGCGATCGTCAACGCCGCCGCGCAGACCCGGGTCGACGACTGCGAGGGGGATGCGGCGCGGGCGATGGCGGTCAACGGCGCAGCGGTGGCCACGTCGCGGCGGCGGCGGCGACGGTCGGGGCGCGGCTCGTCCAGGTCTCGACCGACTACGTGTTCGACGGCACCGCGCGCTCGCCGTACGCGGAGGAGGCGCCGACCGGGCCGCGCACCGCCTACGGCGCGAGCAAGCTCGCGGGCGAGCGGCAGGCCCTCGCCCTCCCGGGCGCGCTGGTGGTGCGCACGAGCTGGCTCTTCGGCGCCGGCGGGCCCAACTTCGTCGACACCATGCTCACGCTCGCCGCGCGCGGCGAGCGGCGGATCGCGGTGGTCGACGACCAGGCCGGAGCCCCCACCTACGCCCCGCACCTCGCGGCCGCGATCCTCGACCTCCTCGAGCGCGGCGCGGAGGGGATCGTGCACTACCGCGACCGGGAGCCGGTCACCTGGGCCGGCTTCGCCCGCGCCGTCTTCGAGGAGTGGCTCCCGGAGGTCGAGATCGTGCCGGTCACGACCGCCGAGGTGCCGCGGCCGGCGCCGCGCCCCGCCTACTCCGTGCTCGACGTCGCCAAGGTCGAGCGAATCCTCGGCCGCAAGGTCGCCCCCTGGCGCCTGGGCCTCGTCGAGCACCTCAGCCACACCCGACCCATCCGGAGGCATTGAATGCGCGTTCTCATCACCGGCATCACCGGTTTCGCCGGTTCCCACCTGGCCGACTTCCTCGTCGCCGAGCACCCCGAGGTGGAGGTCTTCGGCACCTATCGCTGGCGCAGCCGCCGCGAGAACATCGAGCAGCTCGAGGGGAAGGTCACGCTCGTCGAGACCGAGCTGCGCGACTACGCGTCGGTCGTCGCGGCGCTGCGCCGCTCGGAGCCCGACGCGATCTTCCACCTCGCGGCGCAGAGCTTCGTGCCCACGAGCTGGAGCGCGCCCTCGGACACGTTCGTGACCAACGTGGTCGGGCAGACGAACCTCTTCGAGGCGGTGCGCGCCCTGGGGCTCGACCCCCGGATCCAGATCGCCTGCTCGAGCGAGGAGTACGGGCTCGTGCTCCCCGACGAGGTCCCGATCCGCGAGACCAACCCGCTGCGCCCGCTCTCGCCGTACGCGGTCTCCAAGGTGAGCCAGGACTATCTCGGCTACCAGTACTTCCAGAGCTACGGCATCAAGGCGATCCGCACCCGCGGCTTCAACCACACCGGCCCGCGGCGCGGCGAGGTCTTCGTGACCTCCAACTTCGCCAAGCAGGTGGCCGAGATCGAGGCGGGCCTGAAAGCCCCGGTGCTCGCGGTCGGCAACCTCGACGCGGTGCGGGACTTCACCGACGTGCGCGACATGGTGCGCGCCTACTGGCTCGCGGTGCAGCGCGCCAAGCCGGGAGAGGTCTACAACATCGCCACCGGCCACGGCATCACGATCCGCGCCATGCTCGACAAGCTGCTGGCGCTGGCGCGCGTCGAAGTGCGGGTCGAGACCGACCCGGCGCGCCTGCGCCCCTCGGACGTCGAGGTGCTGATCGGCGACAGCTCGAAGTTCCGCGGCGACACCGGCTGGGAGCCGCAGATCCCGTTCGACCGCACCCTCGCCGACCTGCTCGACCACTGGCGCGAGCGCATCGCCCGGCGCCCCGCGCCGAGCCGCGGCTAGGGGCGGGGCGGAGGAGATCCCGTGCGCATCCTCGTCACCGGCGCCACCGGCTTCCTCGGCCGGCACCTCGTCGGCAGCCTCCGCGCCGCGGGGCACGAGGTCGCCGGCACGGGGCTCGGCCGCGACGGCGCTCCCGATCTCCACGAGCTCGACATCCGCGACGAGCGGGCGGTGGCGCGACTGCTCGCCGAAGTCCGCCCCGGGGCGGTGGCGCACCTCGCGGCGCTCTCCCACGTCGGCGAGTCGTGGCAGCGCCCCGACGAGTACTTCGCCGTCAACGTGCTCGGGGTCGAGCACCTGCTCCGCCACGCCGGGGGCGCGCGCGTCCTCTTCGTGTCGAGCGCCGAGGTCTACGGCGCGGTGCCGGAGGAGGCGCAGCCGATCCCGGAGGAGCGCCCGGTGGCGCCCCGCACCCCGTACGCGATGACCAAGGCGGCCGCCGAGCGGCTCGCCGTGGGCGCCGGGGCGGTGGTGGCGCGCTGCTTCAACCTGCTCGGGTCGGGCCAGACGCCGAACTTCGCGCTGCCGAGCTTCGCGGCGCAGCTCGCCGCCATCGCCGCCGGGCGGGCCGAGCCGCGGCTCCGGGTCGGAAACCTCTCGGCGCGGCGCGACTTCGTGAACGTGAAAGACGCCGCGGAGGCCGCGCTCCTGCTGCTCGAGCGGGGCGAGCCCGGCGGCATCTACAACGTGGCGAGCGGCGAGGCGCGGAGCATCGCGGAGCTGCTCGCCGCCCTGCAGGAGCTCTCCGGCGTCGCCGCTCCGACCGAGATCGACCCGGAGCGCCTGCGGCCGGTCGACATCCCGCTCCTCTGCGGGGACGCCTCCCGCCTCCGCGCTCTCGGCTGGCGGCCGGCGCACGGCGTCGACGCGGCCCTCGCCGCCCTCTGGGAGGAGGCCCGGGCGCGCGCCGGGAGCGGCCCGTGAAGATCCTGCTGACCGGGGCGAGCGGCTTCCTCGGTCGGCGCCTCGCCCACGCGCTCGCGGCGCGGCACGAGCTGCGCCTCCTGCTCCGGGCCACCGCCCGGCGCGAAGGGCTGCCTGCGGCCGAGATCGTCCTCGGCGACATCGCCGATCCCGCCGCGGTCGAGGCCGCGGCGGCCGGCTGCGAGGCGATCGTCCACGGCGCGGCGCTGGTGCGGATCCTCGCCCCCCGGAGCGAGTTCGAGCGGGTCAACGTCGGGGGCACCGCGGCGGTGGTGGCGGCGGCCCGCCGCCACGGGGTCGCGCGCCTCCTCCACGTCTCGAGCTTCATGGCGCTGGGGCCCACCGAGGCGGGCCCGGGTGGCGAGCTCGACGAGGCGGCCGAGCCCGCCGACCGGCGCTGGATCAACGAGTACGAGCGGACCAAGACGCTCGCCGACCGGCTGGTGCGACGCGCCGCCGGCGACGGGCTCCCCGCGCTCCTCCTCTACCCCACGGTGGTCTACGGCCCCGGCGATCTCACCGAGGGGAACCTCGTGGTGCGCCACCTCCTCGACCTCGCCGCCGGCCGCGTGCCGGCGCTCCTCGGCCGTCCGGAGCGGCGCTGGGACTACGTCCACGTCGACGACGCCGTCGCCGGGGCGGTGGCGGCGCTCGAGCGGGGCCGGCCCGGGGGGCGCTATCTCCTCGGCGGCGAGACCGTCCGCCTCGACGCCTTCTACCGGCTCGTCTCCGAGCTCGGCGGGATCCGGGTGCCCTCGCGGCGGCTGCCGGACCCGGTGGCCACCCTCTTCGGAGCCCTCGCCAAGGGATGGGCCCGGCTCGCCGGCGGCACGCCGCAGCTCACTCCCGACCTGGTGGAGGTCTATCGCCACGACTGGGCCTACCGCAGCGACACCGCCGTGGCCGAGCTCGGCTACCGCCCGCGGACGCTCGCGGCCGGCCTCGCCGAGACCCTCGCCTGGCTCCGCGCGGAGGGGCGATGGCCCTGAGCCGCGGCGAGCTCGCGCGCAAGCTCGTCCACGTCGCGATGGGCGGCCTCGCCTTCGCGGTGCGGCCGCTGGGGGCCGGAAGCGCCGCTCTCTGCGCGCTCGCGGCGCTGGTCCACAACGCCTGGATCCTCCCCCGCTACGGCCGTCTCCTCTGGCGGCGGGAGGAAGTCGACCGGGGCTACGCCACCGGCATCGTGCTCTACCCGGCGACCGGTCTCGCGCTCCTCCTGCTCTTCTGGAGGCGCCCCGAGGTGTCCGCCGCGGCGTGGGGGATCCTCGCCTTCGGCGACGGCTCGGCGGCGCTCGTCGGCCAGGCGTTCGGCCGCCACCGGCTCCCGTGGAACCCGGCGAAGAGCTGGGAGGGGAGCCTTGCCTATCTCGCCGCCGGGGGCGGCGCCGCCGCCCTGCGGCTGCTCTGGACCGCGCCGGGCCGCTACGAGCCGGGCTTCGCGGTGGCGATCGCCCTGGCCACCGCCGCCGCCGGGGCGCTCCTCGAGTCGCTGCCCCAGGGGCTCGACGACAACCTCGGCGTCCCCCTCCTCGCCGGCCTCCTCCTCTTCGGCCTCGCCACCACCGCCGGCGGCTGGGGCGCCGTGGCGACGCCGGAGTTCCTCGCCGGCGTCCTCGTCGCCCTCGGCGGCAACCTCCTGCTCGCCGCCCTCGCCTGGCGGCTCGGCGGGGTCGACCCGCGCGGCGCGCTCGTCGGCACTCTGCTCGGCACGGCCATCTGGGCGTTCGCCGGCTGGCGCGCCTTCGCCCTCCTCGTCGCCTTCTACGCGCTCGGCACCGCGGCCACCCGGCTGGGCTACGCCGAGAAGGCCCGGCGCCGCCTGGCCGAGGCGAAGGGCGGCCGCCGGGGCGTGGCCAACGCCCTGTCGAAGGTCTCGGTGCCGGCGGCGCTGGCGCTGCTCGCCGGCACCGGGCCCCATCGCGAGCTCCTCCTGCTCGCGCTCGCCGGCTCGTTCGCCACCTCGGCGGCCGACACCTGCTCGTCGGAGATCGGCCAGCTGCACGGGCGCCGCGCCTGGCTCGTGACCACCCTGCGCCGCGTGCCCCCCGGCACCGACGGGGCGATCTCGCTCGAGGGGACCGCCGCCGGCCTCGCCGCGGCCCTGGCCGTGGGCGGCCTCGGCTGGGCGCTCGGCCTCCTCGCGCCGGCGGGGATCGCGGTGGTCGCGCTCGCCGCGCTCGTCGCCACCACCCTCGAGAGCGTGGCCGGGGCGACGCTCGAGCGCCGCGGCCTGCTCGACAACCACGGCATCAACTTCCTCGACAGCCTCGCCGGCGCGCTGATCGCGCTCGCGCTCGGCTTGGCGTTCGGCGGCACCCCATGAAGAAGCTCGACCTCTACACCCAGCTCGCCCGGCCGTTCACGTTGCTGCCGCCGCTCCTCGGCATCGTCTCCGGAGCGATCTGCGCCTTCGGCTCGGTCCACAACCCCGACCCGGCGCGCGCCCTCACCCTCTCGGTGCTGGCGACGGTCGCCCTCGGCTCGCTCTGCGCGAGCTTTCTCAACGCCGCCTCGAACGCGATCAACCAGATCTACGACCTGGAGATCGATCGCGTGAACAAGCCGGGGCGGCCGCTCGTGACCGGCGCCCTCTCGCTCGCCCAAGGCTGGCGCTTCACCTGGCTCTTCTACGCGCTGGCGATCGTTCCCACCTGGCTGGTGGTCGTCCACCCGTACGACTCGTTCGCCGAGAAGCTCGGCGCGCCGCTCTCCATGCGGCAGACCTTCTTCATCTACCTCGCGGGGATGCTCTTCACCTTCGTCTACTCCGCGCCCGCGCTCGGCCGCACGAAGGCGCTCGGGATGTGGGCCAACTGGACGATCGCGGTGCCGCGCGGGATGCTGCTGAAGGTCGCGGGCTGGGCGATGGTGGCCCCGATCTGGCACGTCGAGCCCTGGTTCATCGGCGCGATCTTCATGCTCTACCTGGTCGGCGCCTCCTCGACCAAGGACTTCGCGGACATCGAGGGGGACCGCGCCGGCGGCTGCCTGACGCTGCCGATCCTGCACGGGGCGCGCGGCGCCGCCTGGCGGATCGCCCCCTTCTTCGTCCTGCCCTGGCTGCTGCTGCCGGTCGGCGCCTTCGTGCGCGACCCCGCGGCGCCGGAGCACGCGATCCTCACCGGCAACCCCTGGGTCCTCACCGGGCTCGGCGCGCTCCTCACGCTCTGGGGGATCTACACCGTCTACCTCCTGGTGCGCGACCCCGATTCGCTCGCCGCGACCGAGAATCACCCCTCCTGGACCCACATGTACCTGATGATGATGGCGGCCCAGATCGGCTTCGCGGTCGCCTACGTGGTGCCGCGCTGAGCGGCGTGCCGCTCTCCCCGCTCTCCGCTCCGGGCGCCGGCGAGGCGATCCTCCCCGGACCCGGAGGGCCGGCTGCGGGCGGCTGGCTCCGCTTCTCGCGTCCCGTCGTGGCGCTCGCGGCGGCGAGCGCCGGCGACCTGCCGGCGCTCCTCGCGGGGGTCGACGAGGCGCTCGCCGCCGGCCTCTGGGTGGCGGGGTTCGTAGCCCACGAGGCGGCCCCCGCCTTCGACCCCGCGTTCGTGGCCCACCCGCCGCGCGAAGGGCTACCGCTCGCCTGGTTCGGGGTCTACGGGCGGCCTGCTCCGGCGGCCCTCCCGCCGCCGCCGCCGCTGCCTCAGCTCCGGCTCCGCCCCGAGCTCGACCGCGCGGCGTACGTCGAACGGGTCGAGGAGGTGCGGCGCGCCATCGCACGCGGCGACACTTACCAGGTGAACCTCACGTTCCGCCTCCGCGGCCCGCTCGGCGACCTCGACCCCTGGCCGCTCTTCCTCCAGCTCGCGGCGAGCGGCCAGGCGCGCTACGGTGGTTGGCTCGACCTCGGCGGCGCGGCGATCGCCTCGGCCTCGCCGGAGCTCTTCTTCCGCCGCCGGGGCCACCGGGTCGTGACCCGCCCGATGAAGGGCACGGCCCGCCGCGGGCGCTTCGCCGCCGAGGACGAGGCGCGGGCGCGGCTCCTCCGCGCCTCGGCCAAGGAGCGGGCCGAGAATCTGATGATCGTGGACATGGCCCGCCACGACCTCGGGCGGATCGCCGAGACCGGCAGCGTGCGCGTCGACCAGCTCTTCGCCGTGGAGCCGTACCCGACCGTCTGGCAGCTCACCTCGACCGTCTCCGCCGAGGTCCGGAGCCCCTTCTCCGCGCTGCTCGCGGCCCTCTTTCCCGCCGCCTCGGTGACCGGCGCCCCCAAGTCGTCCACCACGGCGCTGATCGCCCGCCTCGAGCGCTCGCCCCGCGGCCCCTACACCGGCGCCCTCGGCTGGGCCGGCCCCGGCGGCGAGGCGCGCTTCGGAGTGGCGATCCGCACCGCGCTCGTCGACCGCGAGCGGGACCTCGTCGAGTACGGCGTCGGCAGCGGCGTGGTCTGGGATTCGCGCCCCGAGCGGGAGTGGCGCGAGTGCCGCGCCAAGGCGGCGGTGCTCGCGGACGCCGGCCGGCCCGCGGCGCTCTTCGAGACCCTGCGCTGGAGCCCGCGCGGCGGCTTCTTCCTCCTCGACCGCCACCTCGACCGCCTCACCGCCTCCGCGGCCCGCTTCGGGATCCCCTGCCGGCGGGAGGCGCCCCGCGCCGCCCTCGACGCCGAGCTCGGGCGGCTCTCCGGGGTTCCGCATCGGGTCCGTCTGGAGCTGGCGCGCGACGGGGGGATCACGGTCGAGAGCGCCCCCCTGCCGCCCCGCTCCGGGTCCTGGCGCCTCGCGCTCGCGCCGCGGCCGATCGACCCGCGCGACCCGCTCCTCTTCCACAAGACGGTCCACCGCGAGGTCTACGACGAGGCCCGCCGCGCCCGCCCGGAAGCCGACGACGTCCTGCTCTGGAACCGGCGGGGCGAGCTCACCGAGTCGACGGTGGCGAACCTCGCGCTGCGCCTGGACGGCCGCTGGTGGACGCCGCCGCTCGCCTGCGGGCTGCTCGCCGGCACGCTCCGCGCCGAGCTCCTCGCCCGCGGCCGGCTGCGGGAGCGGGCGCTTCCGCTGGCCGCCCTCGAGCGCGCCGAGAGCATCCGGCTCTTCAACTCGGTGCGCGGTTTCGTGCGGGTGGGAGCGGTCGAACGCGGCGGCCCCGGAGGGTAGAATCGGCCCGTGGCCGACCCCGCCGAGAGCCTCTCCGAGCCCCGCCTGCTGGCCTTCTACGACCGCCTCCGCGGCCGCATGGAGCGCGCCGTCGCCCGCCGTGCGCCGCGCCTCGGGAAGGGCGCCGCCGAGGCGCTGCTGCTCGTGCCCGACCTCTTCGTGCTGCTCGCGCGGCTCGCCCTCGACCGGAACGTGCCCGCCGCGTCCCGGTCGCTCATCGGCGGCGCCCTGCTCTACTTCGTGGCGCCGTTCGACCTCTTCCCCGAGGGCGTGCTCGGTCCGACCGGCTTCCTGGAGGATCTCGTGCTGGCGGCCGCGGTGCTCTCCCAGGCGCTCGGCGGCGAGCTCGAGCCGCAGGCGCGGCGCTACTGGAGCGGCAGCCAGGAGCTGCGGCAGACGCTCCACGACATCACCGCGAGCGCCCGGCACCTCCTGGGGGGCCAGGTCTTCCGCCGGCTCGAGCGGGCCCTCGCCCGCCGCGGCGTGGCGCTGGAGGCGCCGGCCGGGGCCGCCCCCGGAGAGGGACGGGAGGCCGTCGCCCCGCCCTCCCGGCGGCGGGTGCATCCGGTCGACCCGGAGTTCGCGGGCGGCTTCGACGATCCCGGAAGTTGAGCGCCGCGCCGCGTCAGCGGGGCCGCGCCGAGAGAGCGTCCCGCCGCTCCCGGAGCGCCGCGACGAGCGGGGCGAGCGCGGGGAAGCGTTCGGTGTCGGGGAAGTTCGCCGGGTTGCGCCAGAACTCGGCGAGGCCGGCCGCGCCCCAGCCCTCGTAGGCGAGCACCTTCACCATGAGCTGGAGCCGGTCGCAGGCGCGCACCCACTGCGCCTCGCGGCTCGCCCCCGTCTCGTACTCGGCGTGGAGCGCCGCGGCCTCGCCGCCGAGCGGGGCCGCGAGCGCCGCGAACGCCGCCTCCTCGGCCGCCCGCTTGGCACCCGGCGGCAGGTAGCGCGCCGCGCTCCGCGGCAGGTCGCCGGTCCGCGCCTCGGCGAGGTCGTGGAGGAGCGCCATCGCCACCGCCCGCCCGCGGTCGAAGCCCTCCTCCTCCGGCGCCAGCGCCCAGGCGAGGAAGGCGACGTGGAAGGTGTGCTCGGCGACGCTCTCCGGGTCGGGGACGCCGCGCTGGAGGTAGCCGGTGCGCGGCAGCCGGTCGAGGGCCTGGAGCTCGACGAGCAGGTCGAGCAGCCGGGCGGCCGGCGAACCCGGCCCGGCGGCGCCCGCATCCGGGGTGGGGCCGCCGCTCAGAGCCAGGAGGAGCCGGCCCCCATCCAGCCGCGGGTGAAGTAGTCGGCCAGCGTGAAGGCGAGCAGGATCAGCAGCCAGAGCACCGAGCTGCCGACCACGATCGGGATCAGCTGCGTGCCGTAGCGCACGTGCATGAAGTAGAGCACCACCAGCGTCGCCTTCACCGCGGCAATGCCCAGCATGATCACGTTGTTGAGGACGCCGAAGTCGAAGTAGGCGACCACCACGGTGACCGTGGTCAGCACCATGAGGGCGCCGAAGACCAGCAGGTAGACGCGGACCGGGACGATGTGGTTCGACATGGCGCGCTCCGGGCCCCTCAGTGCCTTCCGATCAGGTAGAGCAGGGGGAAGAGGAAGATCCAGACGATGTCGACGAAGTGCCAGTAGAGCCCGAAGTTCTCCACCGGGGTGAAGTACTGCGGGCCGAACCGTCCCTTCCAGGCGCCGGCGAAGACCCAGGCGAGGAGCCCGATCCCGACGATCATGTGCAGGGCGTGCATGCCGGTCATCGCGAAGTAGAGGGCGAAGAACATCTCCACCTCGCCGCCGAGCGGGCCCGGGAAGGAGAACCCCGGCCCCGGCACCAGGTGGTCGTGCCATTTGTGGGCGTACTCGAACCCCTTGACCACGAGGAAGGCGGTGCCGAGCGCCCCGGTGGCGCCCAGGAAGCCGAGCAGCTGCCGCCGCCGGCCGGTCTGCGCCGCGTGCACGGCGAGCGCCATGGTGAGGCTCGACCCGATCAGGATCACGGTGTTCACGAGCCCGAGGCCGATGTCGAGCGAGTGGCTGCCGGCCACGAACGCCTCCGGCCGGGCGCTCCGGTAGACGATGTAGGCGGCGAAGAGGCCGCCGAAGAACATCACCTCGTTGACCAGGAAGAGCCACATCCCCAGCGTCGAGGACTCCCGCTGCTGGTCGAGCGAATGGAACTGGTGCTGCAGCGCTTCGTGGGTCGGGCCGTGGGACACCGTCGGCTCTCCTCGGAATCAGGTGGTGGGGGCCGCGCCGAGGCGCTCCGCGCGCTCCGCGTACTCGTACGCCTCGTGCTCGACGACCGGCGGCGCCGCGAAGTTCTCGACCGGCGGCGGCGAGGTCGTCTCCCACTCGAGGCCGATCGCGCCCCACGGGTTGTCGCCCGCCGGCTTCCCCCACTTGATCGAGTAGAGGAGGTAGACGATGGGGATCAGGTAGCCGAGGCCGAGCACGATGGAGCCGCCGCTCGAGAGCACGTGGAGGGCCTGGAACTCCTCGGGGTAGGCGTGATACCGCCGCGGCATGCCGAGGTAGCCGGCCACGAACTGCGGGAAGAAGGTGGCGTTGAAGCCGAAGAAGACCACGATCGCGGAGAGGCGGCCCCAGAACTCCGAGTACATGCGCCCGAAGATCTTCGGCCACCAGTAGTGGAGCCCGCCGAGGAATGCGGTGATCGTCGAGCCCACCATGACGTAGTGGAAGTGGGCGACCACGAAGTAGGTGTCGTGGACGTGGACGTCGAGGCCGAGGGTGCCGAGGAAGACGCCGGTCAGGCCGCCGATCGCGAACAGCCCGAGGAAGCAGAAGGCGTAGACCATCGGCGTCTCGAACGAGACCGAGCCGCGGAACAGCGTCGCCGTCCAGTTGAACACCTTCACCGCCGAGGGGATCGCCACCAGCATGGTCAGCACCGAGAAGACGGTGCCGGCGTAGACCGACTGGCTGGAGACGAACATGTGGTGCCCCCACACCAGGAAGCCGAGCACCGCGATGCCGATCGAGGCGAAGGCCACGAAGTGGTAGCCGAAGATCCGCTTGCGCGCGAAGGCCGCGATCACCTCGCTGATCACCGCCATCGCCGGCAGGATCATGATGTAGACGGCCGGGTGCGAGTAGAACCAGAACAGGTGCTGGAAGAGCACCGGATCGCCGCCGCGCGCCGGGTCGAAGATGCCGAGGTGGAAGAGCCGCTCGAGGGCGAGCAGCACGATGGTGATCGCCAGCACCGGCGTGCCGAGCACCTGGATCAGGCTGGTGGCGTAGTGGCCCCACACGAACAGCGGCAGCCGGAACCAGGTCATCCCGGGGGCCCGCATGCGGTGGATGGTGACGATGAAGTTGATGCCGGTGAGGATCCCCGAGAAGCCGTTGATGAAGATCCCGAGGCCGGTGGCGATGACGTAGGTGTTCGAGAACGCCGTCGAGTACGGGGTGTAGAACGTCCACCCGGTGTCGACCCCGCCGTGGAGCAGCGAGTAGAGCGAGAAGGCGCCGCCCACCATGTAGATGTACCAGCTCAGCAGGTTCAGGCGCGGGAAGGCCAGGTCCTTGGCCCCGATCATGATCGGGATCAGGAAGTTCCCGAGCACCGCCGGGATCGCCGGGATCAGGAAGAAGAAGACCATCATGATCCCGTGGGTGGTGAAGATCCGGTTGTAGGTGTCGGGCTGGAAGACGTCCCCCGCCGGGGTGATCAGCTCGATGCGGATGAGCGCCGCGAACAGCCCCCCGATGGCGAAGAAGAAGGAGACGCCGAGCAGGTAGAGCAGGCCGATCCGCTTGTGGTCGCGGGTCAGCAGCCACGACTTCAGGCCGTGGGTGGCGTTCAGGTAGTGGGTCGCGGGCAGCTCGGCGGCGCTCATCGGGCACTCCCGTCGCCGCCGGCGTCCGGCGCCGCGGCGGTCTCCGCCGGCTTCGGTGCCAGCGACTTGACGTAGCTCAGCAGCTGCAACAGCCCCTCCTCGCCGATCTGCCCCTGGTAGGTCGGCATGATCGGCTCGTAGCCGAAGACCACCTTCGCCTGCGGGTTCAGGATCGACTCGCGGATGTAGTTCTCGTCGGCCACCACGGTGCGCCCGGAGGCGAGCCGGACCTGCGAGCCGAACACGCCGGCGAGCGCGGGGCCGCGGCCGGTGGGCCCGTCCTGGTGGCAGGTCGAGCAGGCGAGCTGGCCGAAGAGCTGCTCGCCGGCCTCGGCCATCGAGGTCGCGGCCGGGCCGCCGGCGAGCCACTGCTGGTAGGCCTCCGGCTCCATGACCACCACCTTCCCGATCATCAGCGAGTGCTCCGAGCCGCAGTACTCGGTGCAGAAGAGGTGGAAGGTCCCGGTCTTGGTGGCCTTGAACCAGAGGGTGGTGTAGCGGCCCGGCAGCACGTCCGACTTCACCCGGAAAGCCGGGATGAAGAAGCTGTGGATGACGTCCTCGGAGGTCATCGTGACCTTGATCGGCACCCCGACCGGGACGTGCATCTCGTTGATCTCCCGCTGGCCGCTCGGGTGCTGGATCTTCCACATCCACTGCTTGCCGGTGGCGAAGTACTCGATGGCGTCGGCCGGCGGCCGGAACATCGTGAAGTAGATCTTCGCCCCCCAGAAGAAGGTGGCGAGCACGATGACGAGCGGGATCACCGACCAGGTGATCTCGAGCAGCGTCGAGGAGTCGAACCGGCCGCCCACCTCCCCCTCGGCGCGCCGCCGGTAGCGGATCGCGAAGTAGAGCAGCAGGCCCGCGATGAGCAGCGAGAAGAAGACGCTCACCCCGATGAGCCAGAGGTAGATCGCGTCGACCTGTCCGGCGACGGTGGACGCCTGTTCGGGCAGCATCCGGATCTCTTGCGACATGCTCAGACGACTCCTCCCGCGGCGGCGCGCCGCTGACGCCGCTCGCGCAGCGCGAGCCCGGCCACGAGCCCGACCAGGACCAGGACCGTCACCGCCGCCGCGAAGCGCAACGAGAGCATGGCGGCGGCGGAGTACTTGCCGAGGTTCTCGTCGTAGTGGAAGCAGAGCAGCAGGAACTGGTCGACCAGGTTCCCGATCTTCCCCGCCGACGACTCGACGAGCGCCAGCCGCAGGTCCTTCGGGGCGTAGTCGATGCCGTAGAGATAGCGCGACAGGCGCCCGTCCGGCGTCACGATCACGGTGCCGCTGGCGTGGGCATACTGCTGGGTGGCGGTGTCGAAGACGTAGCGGAAGCCGGCCGCCGCGGTGAGGGTGCGGATGCTCTCCTCGCCGCCGACCAGGAAGTGCCAGCCCGCCGCCGTCTCCGGCCGCCCGTAGCGCGAGAGCACCTCCTGCTTCTTGCGCGCCGCGCTCTCCGGCGTGTCGGCCGGGTCGAAGCTCACCATGACGACGTCGAAGTCGCGCCCCGGCTCGAGCTTCAGCGGCTTCAGTCCGGCCGCGATCCCGTTCTGGATCAGCGTGCAGAGCATCGGGCAGGAGTGGTAGACGAAGGCCATCAGCACCGGGCGCTCGCCGAAGAACTCGCCGAGCCGCGCTTCGCGTCCCGTCTCGTCGCGGAACGGCAGGTCGAGGGGGAGCGTCTCGCCGAGCCGCTGATCGAAGCCGACCGTTCCCAGCTCGCCGGGCAGCGGATTGCTCGCCGGCTGCTCGGGCGAGAGCTGCGGGGGAAGCGCCCCGGCGGTGGCGGCGAGAGCGAGGAGCAGGGCGGCGGCGAGGGCCGCGCGGCCGCTCACGGCGTCACCTCTCCGGCGGGTGCCTCGACGGCGGACCCGGCGGCGGGCAGGCCGCGCGCCGCGAGCAGCTCCATCGCCCGCTCGACCGGGATGCGGGCCACCCCCGCCTCGCGGTCGACCCAGCCGTAGCTCGTCGCGCGGGCCGCCTGCTCGGCGCGGTAGGCCGCGAGCTCGCGCTCGGGCGAGGGCTGCAGCCGGGGCTCCGGCGGCAGCGGCTGCTGGGCCGCCTCGGGAATCGGCGAGCGCGGCGGGTCGCCCGCCTGCTCCATCCGGATCAGGAAGGGGTAGAAGAAGAACACGAAGACGATCGCCACCGCGACGAGCACGGCGGTCCAGATCCCCACCTGGAGGATCGGCCGCGCCTGCAGCTCGCGGTCGTCGAACGGCTCGGTGGGCTGCGGGCCGTGCGGGGAGTGCTCAGCCATGCCCCAGGGCCTCCTCGATGTGCGGGTCGTTGACGGGCAACAGGGGGCGCTTCGCGAGCTGGTGGAAGAACCACGCGAGCCAGAGCCCGCCCACCGCCACCGCCGCGGCGAGGTCGAGCCAGTGCAGCGCGAGCCGGTCCGGGCTGAAGGTCGGCGCGGCCTGCCAGTGCAGGTCGACCCAGCGCATGACGAGCAGCAGCATCGCCACACCGGCGAGCGCCGGCATCCGCTGCTTGAGGCTGCGGGAGAGCAGCAGCAGGAACGGGAAGAGGAAGTGGAAGAGCACGATCGCGAGCGCGACCCACTGCCAGCCGCCGTGGGTGCGGTGCTGGAACCAGACCGCCTCCTCCGGCAGGTTGGCCTGCCACTGGATGATGTACTGGGAGATCGCGAGGTAGGTCCAGAACATCACGAAGGCGAGCAGCAGCTTGCCGTAGTCGTGGAAGTGCTTCTTGGTCACCGCCGTGGACATCGGAGCGTGGCCGGCCAGGAGCCAGGTGACGACGATCGCGAGCACCAGCGCCGAGAGGGCATGGCCGGCGAGGAAGAGCACGCCGTAGAGGCTGGAGTACCAGTACGGGTCGAGCGACATCAGCCAGTCTACCGAGACGAAGGTCCCGACCAGCACCATGAGCACCAGGCCGAGGCCGCTCGCGGCGCGCATCCTGGCGCCGGACGCCGCGCCCCCGCCCTCGTCCTGCTGCCGCGACCAGCGGCCGAGCAGAAAGGCCAGGAGGCCGAAGATCGCGAACGCCGCCACCGTGCGGCCGATGAAGAACGGCACGTTCAGGTAGGCCGCCTTGTGGTGCAGCGCGTGGTCGTGCGCCACCGCCTCGGGCCGGGCCCAGACGAAGATCGCCGGCAGCCCGGCGAGCAGCGGGAGGCAGAGCAGGGCCAGGAGCGGCAGGGTGCGGGTCGCCGCCTCGAGCTGGCGGCGGATCACGAGCCCCCAGGCACCGCCGGTGAGGTGGTGGATCATCGCCAGCGACAGCGAGCCGAGCGCGACACCCAGCCAGAGCAGCCAGGCGACCAGCCAGGAGCGCAGCATCTGGTCGCGGTCGAGCAGCCAGCCGGCGAGGCAGGCGGCGGCGGCGACCAAGCCGACGGCGAGCGCGATCCCCCGCCAGCGGTGCACCGCGGGCGGCGCGCTCCAGGCGGCGGGGTCGAGGGACGGCAGGGGGGTTCGGTCCATGGCTCGGCGCTCTCGCTCTCAGGGGTTGGCGCCGCTCGCCGCCAGCCGCTCGCGGTCCTCGGCGGACAGCTCGGCGACGGGCGCGTGCTCGGCGAGCTGCAGGGCGCGCACGTAGGCGGCGATCGCCCAGCGGTCCTCGGGCGGAATCTGCGACGCGTAGCTCGACATGGCGCCGAAGCCGTTGGTCATCACGTCCACGAAGTGGCCGAGGCGCGCCTCGCGCAGCCGCGGGTCGTGGAACGAGGTCGGCTGCTTGAAGCCCCGCCGCACCACCATGCCGCGCGCGGTGCCGGCGCTGTCGTGGCAGGGGGCGCAGAAGACGCCGTAGCGGTCCCGCCCCCGCTCGAGCAGGGCGCGGCCGAACGGCACCTGGGGCGGCAGGCCGTCGGCGAGCTGGCCGTCCGCCCACTTGCCGGTGTAGAAGACGGTGTCCGCGCGCAGGTTCCCCCGCGCCACCGTGTGGGCCGGGATCGGGCGCGCACCGCTCCCGTCGCGGAAGAACTCGCTCTCGCGCAGCGGCTTGAGGCGCGGCTGGTCGTGCATGTCCTGCCGGCAGCCGGCGAGGGCGATCCCGAGGGCGAGCAGGGCGCAGGCGAAGAGGCGTTCAGGGCGCAACTTCCGTGACCTCCGTCGGCGAGAGCGAGAGCAGGAACTGCCGCGTCCGCTCGCGGTCGAAGTGCGGGTCCTCGGCCTCGATGCAGAGGAAGTAGCGGTCGCGGGAGGCGAGGGCGAAGCGCGGCGCGTTGAACACCGGATGGTGCGGCTGCGGCAGCCGGTTGACGATCAGCATCCCGAAGACCGCGGCGAAGGCCGCGAACAGGATCGTGGTCTCGAAGGCCACCGGGATGAAGGCCGGCCAGCTCCAGAGCGGCTTGCCGCCGATGTTGAGCGGGTAGGCGACGACCGAGACGAAGTACTGCAGGCCGATCCCGGCCGCCGCTCCGGCGAGCCCGCCGCCGAGCACCAGCAGCGGCACCGGCGAGTGGTGGTGGCCGAGCGCCTCGGCCAGCTCCTCGATCGGGAAGGGGGAGTAGGCGTCGACCTTCCGGAAGCCGGCGGCGTGCGTGCGGTGGGCCGCCGCGACCAGCTGGCTGGCCGAGTCGAACTCGGCGAGCAGGCCGTGGAGCTCCGGGCCGTGGTTCGGCGTGCTCATCCCTGCGACTCCTTGATCTTGGCCTCGGGGACCAGGGTGCGCATCTCGAAGATGGAGATCATCGGCAGGAAGCGGATGAAGAGGAAGATGAGCGCGAGGAACAGCCCGATGGTGCCGACGAAGGTCGCCCAGTCGAACACGGTCGGCTTGTAGAAGCCCCACGAGGCGGGCAGGAAGTCGCGGTGGAGGCTGGTGACGACGATCACGAAGCGCTCCAGCCACATGCCCACGTTGACGAACATCGCGATCCCCCAGAGCGCCAGCTCCGAGGAGCGGACGCGGCGCAGCCAGAGCAGCTGCGGCACCAGCCCGTTGCAGAGGATGAGCAGCCACCACGACCAGGCGTAGGGGCCCAGCACGCGGTTGCGCATCATGAACATCTCGTAGAGGTTGCCGCTGTACCAGGCGGTGAAGATCTCGACCAGGTAGCCGTAGAAAACGATCAACCCGGTCACCAGCGTCACCTTGCCCATGTTCTGCAGGTGGCGCATGGTGATGAAGTCTTCGAGGTGGAAGAGGCGCCGCAGCGGGATGGCCAGCGTCAGCACCATCGCGAAGCCGGCGAACACCGCCCCCGCGACGAAATAGGGCGGGAAGATCGTGGCGTGCCAGCCCGGCACCTGGCCGACCGCGAAGTCGAAGCTCACGATGGTGTGCACCGAGAGCACCAGCGGGGTGGAGAGCCCGGCCAGCAGCAGGTAGGCCGACTCGTAGTTGTGCCAGTGGATCGCCGAGCCGCGCCAGCCCAGCGAGAGCACGCCGTAGATCAGCTTCTGCGCCCGGTTCCGCGCCCGGTCGCGCATCGTCGCGAGGTCGGGGATGAGGCCGACGAACCAGAACAGCAGCGACACCGTGGCGTAGGTGCTCACCGCGAAGACGTCCCAGATCAGGGGGCTCCTGAAGTTGGGCCAGATGTTCATGCTGTTCGGGTAGGGGAAGAGCCAGTAGACCGCGAGCCAGGGGCGCCCGGTGTGGAGCAGCGGGTACATCGCGGCGCAGGCGACCGCGAAGAGCGTCATCGCCTCGGCGAAGCGGTTGATCGAGGTCCGCCACTCCTGCCGCAAGAGCAGCAGGATCGCCGAGATCAGGGTGCCGGCGTGCCCGATGCCGATCCACCAGACGAAGTTGATGATGTCGAAGCCCCAGCCGATCGGCTGCGTGACGCCCCACACGCCGATGCCGACGAAGAGCAGCTTGCCGATCGAGGCGAGCAGCCCGAGCACCAGCATGAAGGCCACGCCGAAGGCGAGCCAGAACCAGCGCGGCATCCGGCCGAAGACGATGTTGCTGATCCGCTCGGTGACGGTGCTGGCACTGTGCCCCGGCGCGATGACCGGGGGCCGGACGGGCGCGGGCAGCGGCGCGTGCGGGGAGTCGACGCTCATCTCAGGCGCTCTCCAGCTCGGGGTTGGGGTTGCGCAGGCGGGCGAGGTAGGTGGTCCGCGGCCGGGTGCCGAGCTCGGTGAGGAGGCCGTAGTTGCGGCTGTCGCCCTTGGCCGCCGCCACCGCCGAGCCGGCGTCGTTGAGGTCGCCGAAGACGATCGCCCGGCTCGGGCAGGCCTGCTGGCAGGCGGTCACCACTTCGCCGTCGCGGATGGCGCGCCCCTCGCGGGAGGCGGCGATGCGCGCGTGGTTGATCCGCTGCACGCAGTAGGTGCACTTCTCCATCACGCCGCGGCTGCGCACGGTGACGTCCGGGTTGCGCATGAGAGCCAGCGACGGGGTCTCCCAGTCCTGATAGAGCAGGAAGTTGAAGCGCCGCACCTTGTAGGGGCAGTTGTTGGAGCAGTAGCGGGTACCGACGCAGCGGTTGTAGACCATGTCGTTGAGGCCCTCGTCGCTGTGGACGGTGGCCGCGACCGGACAGACGACCTCGCACGGCGCCTGCTCGCAGTGCATGCAGGTGACCGGCTGGTGGACGATCCCCTCGGGCTCGTCGATCTCCCCCTTGAAGTAGCGGTCGATGCGCATCCAGTGCATCTCGCGCCCGATCCGCACCTGCTCCTCGCCCACCACCGGGATGTTGTTCTCCGACTGGCAGGCCACCACGCAGGCGTTGCAGCCGGTGCAGGCGTTGAGGTCGATCGTCATCCCCCAGGCGTGCCCCTCGTACTTCCAGGCCGGGACGAAGGAGGCGTTGGTGTCGAGGTGGGGGTGATCGGGCTCCTGCGCGAAGGCCGGGCGCTCGCGGTACTCGGCGAGCGTCCCCTCGCGCACCAGCCGCCGCTTGGCGGCCTCGGCGCCCTCGAGCTCCGTGTAGTCGATGTTGTGGTGGCCCTGGGTGGTGGCGAGCGCCTGGCGGCCGCCGGCCCGGCGGGCCGTCACCCCGGTAGCCCCCCAGCGCGAGGCGGCGGTGGCGAGCTGGCCGGCGTCGAAGCCGAGGCCGTCGCCCACCCGCCCGGCGGCGCGGCGGCCGTAGCCCAGGTGGAGCGTGGCGACGCCGTCGGCCTGGCCCGGGAGGATCCAGACCGGCCCGGCGACCGTGCGCCCGTGCGCGGCGAGCTCCAGGAGCTCCTCGCTGCGCACGCCGAGCGACTCGGCGGTGCGGGGCGAGAGGAGCACGACGTTGGTCCAGGTCAGCTTGGTGATCGGCTTCGGCAGCTCCTGCAGCCAGCCGTTGTTGGCGAAGCGGCCGTCGAGCACCGACGGATCGGGGCGCAGCGCCACCTCCAGCCCGTCACCCGCGGCCCGCGGCGCCGCGGCCAGGGCCGAAGCGGCGGCCGCCACCGCCGCCGGCTGCACCGCAACGGTCTTCGGAGCGAGCGCGGTGCCCGGCACCACCCCGTCGTGGAGGGCCTTGCGCAACAGCCCCTCGTCGCCGAGGCGGGGGAGCCAGTGCTCGCGCACCAGGTCGTAGGCGCCGAGGTCGCCCCGCCCGCCGAGCGCCGCCACCAGCTCGAGCTCGGTGCGGCCGCCGTAGAGCGGCTCGACGAGCGGCTGGAGCAGCGAGACCGTGCCGTCCAGGGCGCGGGCGTCGCCCCAGCTCTCGAGGAAGTGGGCCGCCGGCACCTGCCACTGGCAGTGGGCGGCGGTCTCGTCCGCGTAGAGGCCGTGGTGGACCCGGAGGCGCGCGCGGCCGAGCGCCGCGGCGACGCCGAGCTCGGCCGGGGCGTCGTAGACCGGGTTGGTGCCGAGCACCAGCAGCGTGTCGACGCGCCCGGCCTCGAGGTCGGCCACCAGCTCCGCGAGCGAGGCGAGGTAGCCGGTGCCGTGCGCCTCGACCGGCTCGGTGACCACCACCGTCGCTCCGAGGGCGCCGATCGCCTCGTTGATCGCGAGCGCCACGACGTGCGCCTCGGGCGGCAGCGCCTCGCCCGCCACCACCGCGGCGCGGCCGCGGTGGGCGGCGAGATCGCGCGCCACGGCGCCGGCCCAGCGCATCGCCTCGGGCGCGAGACCGGAGGGGGCCGCGGCGCCCGCCATCCCGAGCTCCGCGGCCACCGCGAGCAGGAAGGCGCCGGCCGCGCTCGGCGCGAGCGCCAGCCGGTGGTCGGCGGCGGCACCGGTGGCGGTGGGCGAGCCCTCGACCGCGTAGAGGCGGTTCATCTCCGGCCGCTCGGGGGTGACCCGGCGCCGCGCCGCGAAGTCGCGCGCGTGGCGCACCGCCCACGGGCCGGCGGTGAGGAAATCGGACTCGACGGCGAGCACCACGTCGGCAGCGGCGAGGTCGAGGCGGACGGTCGCCGGGGCGCCGAAGGCGAGCTCCGCGCCGCGCCCCGAGGCCTCGCGGCCGAGCGGCTCCCACTGGTGCCACTTCGCCTGCGGCAGCTCGGCGAGGAGCGCCCGGATCGCCGCCGCGAGGCTCGGCGAGGTCACCGCGCCGGTGAGGATCCGGAGCCCCGCGCCGCCGAGCGCGCGCTGGGCCAGCATGGCGCCCGCGAGCTCGCGCAGGAGGTCTCCCCAGG
Source organism: Thermoanaerobaculia bacterium (assembly GCA_023384635.1). Lineage (GTDB taxonomy): Bacteria > Acidobacteriota > Thermoanaerobaculia > Multivoradales > JAGPDF01 > JAAYLR01. The sequence continues at coordinate 3,864 of JAHDVN010000009.1, read as the reverse complement.
TGGCGATGCGGCCCAGGCGCTGGAGGGTCTGGGTGCGGTCCGGGTCGTAGAGGCCGAGAATCGCCGCCTGGGTGACCGCGTCCGTGGCGCCGAGGCTCGCCGGGTGCTCGGGGTTCCCCTCGATCTTCGTCGGCCGCCCGGTGTGGCTCTCGACCAGCAGCCCGGTGGCGAAGCCGGCGAGCGGCATCGCGGTGGCGAAGTGGAGCGGGCGGCCGGGGATCACCTCCTCCGGCTGCCGCACGTAGGGGACGATCTTCTCGAGCGGCTGGCGCGTGCAGGCGGTCAAGCCCGCGAGGCCGAGCGAGGCGGCGGCGAGGTGCAGGAAGTTGCGGCGCGAGACCCCGGAGGGCCACTCGCTCGCGAAGCGCGGGAACTCGCGGTGGAGCATCTCCTCGAACTCGGGGGTCGCCGCGAGCTCCTCGAGGCTCTGCCAGTACTGGGGGCCGCGCGCCCCGGCCAGCCGCGCGCGCGCGGCGGCGAGGTCGAGGGGGACGGCCTCGGCGCGGCTGCCGCCGGCGTCGGTCGGGGTGGGGACCTGGAGGTCGGGTGCGCTCATCGGCTCGCTCTCGTCTCGCCTAGCGGTGGCAGGTCGAGCAGGACATCTTGCTCTGCACGTTGTACTCGCGGGCGAGCTCCTGCTGCAGCTCGGCCAGGTTCTCGGGCGGCTTCCAGCCCATCGTCGTCACCTCCGAGCGCGGGCGCAGGTTGCGCACCGGGTCGCGGTGGCAGTCGAGGCACCAGGCCATGGTGAGCGGCGCCGCCTGGGTCACCCCGGCCATCTCGTCGATCCGCCCGTGACAGGTCTCGCAGCCGACCCCCTTGGCGACGTGGATCGAGTGGTCGAAGTAGACGAACTCCGGCAGGTCGTGGACGCGCACCCACTCGAGCGGCTGCCCGGAGCGGAAGCTCGCCCGCACCGGCTCGAGGATCGGCGCCTGGGCCCAGATCTGCGAATGGCAGTTCATGCAGGTCGCGGTCGGCGGGATTCCCGCCGAGGACGAGCGCTCGTAGGCGGTGTGGCAGTAGCCGCAGCTGATCCCGATCTGCCCCACGTGGTGGTCGTGGCTGAACTGGATCGGCTGCTTGATCAACAGGTTCTGCCGCGTCACCCACGAGGTCTGTCCCAGCGACAGCACGAGGCCGAGGCCCCCGGCGGCGAGGACCACCGCGAGCGCCATCGTGGTGCGCGCGAGCGCGTTGCTGCTCCGATCGAAGAGTTGCGACATCGAGACCCCTCACTCACAGCCGACCCCCAAGGCTACCGGAGCCCGCGCAACCGTGACAAGCTACCGGATGCGACAAAGAGCCCGTCGGATCAGGCTCCTCCACGACTCGACGGCTCGGGATTCAGGGACGGAAACCGGAACGTGCCAGCCTCTTTACCCATCGCCTCCCCGCGCGGCGCCGATCTCGTCGTGCTCACCAAGCCGCGCATCACGGTGATGGTCGCCCTCACCTCGGCGGCCGGCTTCGCGCTCGCCAGCGGGCCGCGCGTCGACCTGCCGGGGCTCGCCGCCACGGTCGCGGGGACCGCCCTGCTCGCCGCCGGGGCCTCGACGCTCAACCAGGTGGTGGAGCGCGACGTCGACCGCCTCATGCGCCGCACCGCGGAACGCCCGCTCCCCTCCGGCCGCCTCGATCCGGACTTCGCGCTGGGCTACGGCGCGCTCCTCTCGCTGGCCGGCGTCTTCCTGCTCGCGCTCGCCGTCAACGCCCTGACGGCGCTGAGCGGAGCCGCCACGCTGGCCGGCTACGTCTTCCTCTACACCCCGCTCAAGCGCACCTCGGCGCTCGCCACCGTGATCGGAGCGGTGCCCGGGGCGACCCCGCCGATGATGGGCTGGACCGGCGCCCGCAACGAGGTGGAGCTCGGCGCCTGGGTCCTCTTCGGCGTGCTCTTCCTCTGGCAGCTGCCCCACTTCCTCGCCATCTCCTGGCTCTACCGCGCCGACTACGAGCGCGCCGGCATGCCGATGCTCGCGGTGCTCGACCCCGAGGGAGGGAGGGTGGCGCGGCAGGCGGTCCTCTACAGCGCCGCGCTGCTGCCGGTGAGCCTCATGCCCTCGGCGCTCGGCCTCGCGGGCGGCGTCTACGCCGCTGGGGCGCTGGCGCTCGGCCTCGCCTTCCTCGGCACCAGCGCCGCCTTCGCCCTCTCCCGCTCGCCGGGGACGGCGCGCTGGCTGCTGCTCGTCTCGGTGCTCTACCTGCCCGCGATCTTCGCGGTGCTGGTGCTCGACCGCTCGGGCCTGGCGCGATGAGCGCCCTCGAGGATGGCGCGATGAGCGCCCCGGGAGCGGCCCGCCGGCGCGCCTTCCGGCTCGCCACCTGGCTCGCGCTCGCGCTCTCGCTGCCGGTGCTCGGCTACCTCGTCTGGCGCGAGCGCGCGGCCCCGCCGCTCCCCCCGGCCCCGCCCGCGCTCGGGCAGGTGCCGGCCTTCTCGCTCCTCGAGCGGGACGGCTCGACGGTCGGCCTCGAGACGCTGGCCGGGCGCCCGTGGATCGCCGACTTCGTCTTCACCCGCTGCGTCCTCTCCTGCCCGCGCCTCACGCGCGAGATGGTGCGGCTCCGCGCCCGTCTCCCCGGCCCGGCGGCGGTGCGGCTGGTCTCCTTCTCCGTCGACCCGGAGCACGACCGCCCCGAGGTGCTCGCGGCCTACGCCGCCCGCTACGGCGTGCCCCCCGACGACCGGGGCTGGCTCTTCCTCACCGGCGAGCGCCCGGTGGTCTGGGATCTGATCCGGGAAGGGTTCAAGGTCACCGCCTCGCTGCCCGAGCCGGGGCAGATCGTCGACCCCCGCGAGCCGATCCTGCACAGCACGCGCTTCGTGCTCGTCGACTCCGCGGGCGCCATCCGCGGCTACTACGACGCCTTCGACGACGAGGCGGTGGCGCGGCTGCTGGGGGATCTCTCGCTGCTGCTCGCCGAGGAGGCCCGGGGATGACCGCGCGCGATCTGCCCACTCTCAACGCGATCCTGAACGCCACGGCCGCGATCCTGCTCCTGGTCGGCTGGCGGATGATCCGCACCGGCCGGAGGGAGGCGCACCGGCGGGCGATGCTCGCCGCCTTCGCCTGCTCGGCCGCCTTCCTCGTCTCCTACCTCGTCTACCACGCGCTCGCCGGCTCGGTGCGCTTCCCCGGCACCGGCGCCGCGCGCAGCTTCTACCTCGGCGTGCTGCTCACCCACACGGTGCTCGCCGCCGCCGTGCCGGTGCTGGCGCTCCTCACCCTCTGGCGCGCCTTCCGGGAGCGCTTCGCCGCGCACCGGGCGATCGCCCGCTGGACGCTGCCGATCTGGCTCTACGTCTCGGCCACCGGCGTGGTCATCTACTGGATGCTCTACCGGATGAGCTGGTAGGGAGGCGGCCTCAGCCTTCGTCCGGCGCGAGATAGACGTGCCGGTCGAGGCCGCGGTGGTAGACGATGCCGGTGCCGGTCTCGCGCGCCGCGCGCAGCTGGGCGAGCTTCGAGTCGAGGTCGTCGACGAAGTGGAGGACGAGCGCCTCGGGGGTCATCGGCTCGACCGGCGAGGCGAACTCCTTGCGCCCCTGGTGGGAGAGCACGAGGTGCTCGAGGTGGAGCAGGTCGGCCTCGGCGAGCTCGGGCACCTCGGCGGCCGCCTCGCGCAGCATGTCGCGCCCCATCACCACGTGCCCCACCAGGCGGCCCGGGAGCGTGTACTCGTTGTCCGGCATCGCCCCGAGCTCGCGCAGCTTGCCGAGGTCGTGGAAGAGGACGCCGACGAGCACCAGGTCGCGGTCGAGCTCGCGGTAGTGCCCGCAGACCGCCAGCGCCAGCTCCCCCATCGAGACCACGTGCTCGAGTAGCCCGCCGCGGTAGGCGTGGTGCATCAGCTTCGCCGCCG
>JAHDVN010000416.1 GCA_023384635.1 Thermoanaerobaculia bacterium | reverse complement strand
GGGTAGGGGTCGGGCGGGGGTGCGCAGGTCCGTTTGGACATCTCACAGGGCGGCCTTACGGGTCCGCGTCCGGCCGCCCCGGGGTCAGCTCGCGAGCGCCGCGGTCGAGCGGTGCCGCTTTTCCAGGCTCGCCGAGAGCGCCCGTTCGACCAGGGCCTCGGCGTCTCGCTCGGAGATGTCCTTGACGTGGGCGACCTCGCTCACGATGAAGTGCCGCGCCCGCTCGTACATCTTCTTCTCACGGAACGAGAGGCTCTTCTTCTGGCTGACGAACCGGAGGTTCTTGAGCACCTCCGCGACGTCCGCCAGACGTCCGGTCTTCATCTTGTCGAGATTCTGCTTGTAGCGACCCTTCCAGTCCTTGAAGGTGTCGACGTTGCCGTCCTCGAGGATCGAGAAGAGGGACCGGATCTCCCGCACCTCGCTCAAGGGGCGCAGCCCGACCAGGTCGAGGTTCGCCTTGGGCACCATCACCTTCGAGTTGTTGGAGAGGAGCCGCAGGTGGTAGAAGGTCTGCTCCGTCCCGTCCAGCCGGCTGGCGCCGATCTCCTCGATCACGGTCACGCCATGGTTCGGGTAGACCACCTTCTGGCCGACCTTGAATGTCACTCTCGCCTAACTCCTTGATTTTCCTATGACTTGCGTGTCGGCCTCGCGGCCGCGCGGCGGTCGTTCAACCAAGGCGAGTCTACCCGAAAAGGTAGGCTCCGTCAAGCTCCCGGGGACCGCCCGCCGTTGACAGCGGGGGGGCCCGTCCTTACGATCCGCCCGGGCGCCGGAGTGGCGGAACGGTAGACGCAGGGGACTCAAAATCCCCCGGGCCTCGCGCCCGTGAAGGTTCGAATCCTTTCTCCGGCACCATTTAGAATCAACAGGTTACAGGCGGCGGGCGGGGTCGAGGAGGCCGCTCCCCGACCCTCTGCGGCACACTTACGGCACAACAGCTGGCAACAGAACGGGGTGCGGGTGCCACCTTGGACACCTTGGACACCTTGTTTCGCCTCTCCTGTGAATGCTGTCTCTCTCCCCCCTCTCTCCCCTCTCTCCCTCTTTCAATTTTTCGAACAGAAGAAGAAGGTGTCCAAGGTGTCCTAAGCGGCACCCGAGGCCGTCCCGCTTGCGTTTGAGCGGGTGCCACCTTGCCGAGTGAAGGTGTCCAAGGTGGCACCCGACCGCGAGCTCCTGGCGCGAGCTCGGCGCCCCGCCTCGAGGCCTGCCGAGGGGCAATCTCGACCGCTACTGTGCCGCCAGTGTGCCGCCGCGTGGCACAGTGCGCGAGAACCTCTGTCTTTCAACGCTCTGCAACGCTTTCGCAGGGGATTGCTAGTCGGGTGCGGCCCATGCTAGCCTCTGGTAGCACCGAAAGGGGGCGAGCGATGGCGACCATTTCGAAGCGGGTGACGGCCTCGGGGGCGGTTTCGTGGCGGGCTCAGATCCGAGTGAAGGGCCGGCCCGCTCTCTCTGAGACCTTCCCGCGGAAGACCGATGCCGTGCGGTGGGCCGAGCAGACCGAAGCCGACCTCCGCCGCGACCTTCTACTGCCGGAGGTGGCCGGGCGCCGGCACACGCTCGCCGAGCTCCTCGACCGCTACCTCGAGCACCGCAAGGCGATGGGAGGCCTCGAGCGGCACCGCGCAGCCCAGCTGGAGTGGTGGAAAGGGCGCCTCGGCGCCTTCGTTCTGGCCGACGTGACACCGGCCCGGATCGCCGCCGAGCGGGACGCCCTGCTCTCGGGCGAGGGGCTCAGCGGGAAGCGGTTGGGGCCGGCCTCGGCGGTGCGCTACCTTGCCGCCCTCTCGCACGCTTGCAGCTGGGGCGAGCGCGAACTCGGCTGGCTCTCGGCGAACCCCTGCCGGAAGGTGAAGCGCCCCCAGGAGCCGCGGGGGCGGGTCCGCTTCCTCGACCGCGACACCGAGCTCCCGGCGCTGCTCGCCGCCTGCCGGGAGTCGACGGATCGGCGCCTCTACCCTCTCGTCACCCTGGCACTCGCCACGGGGGCGCGACAGGGCGAGCTCCTGGGGCTCCGGTGGGCCGACGTCGACCTCGAGCGCCGGGTTGCCACCCTGCACAAGACGAAGAACCGGGAGCGCCGGGCGCTGGTCTTGACGGCTCCGGCTCACGCCGCGCTGCTCGAGCTCCGGCGGGTGCAGCCGGTGGGCCCTGCACTCGTCTTCGCCAAGGGGCCGAAGGGGAAGGCCGTCTTCCCGCGGGAGGCCTGGGAGCGCGCGCTCGAGCGAGCCGGCATCGGAGGCTTCCGCTTTCACGACACGCGGCACTCGGCGGCGAGCTACATCCTCATGAGCGGCGGCACGCTCGCCGAGGTGGCGGAGGTGCTCGGACACAAGACGCTGGCGATGGTGAAGCGCTACGCGCACCTCTCGCCGGACCACGTCCGGGGCGTGGTGGCGCGGATGTCGGCCGCCTTCCTCGAGCCGGCGGTCGAGGGGAAGGGGTGACGCTGTGCCCGGGGCCAAGGTGCGTAGACCGTCGCGACGCCGAACGCTGGCGAAGAACCGTGTTTCGTTGGCCCAGCTGGTCTGGGGCCTCGATGGTGACCAGGTGGTCATCGCCGATGATCGCCACGGGACGCGCCCGCTTTCTGAGGCGCTGGCGCACGCTCGCAGCGGCGACGCGGACGCCGTGAGCGACTGTCTCCAGGTCTGGCTCGCGATCAAGCGCGGCCTCGCACCTCTGCGAGAGGTGCCGGCGGAGCTCGATTCGTGGGTGGTCGAGATCATCGGGCGACTCGCGGACGGCAGCGAAGCGGCGGAAGCCCTCAGGCTCGGCTATCTCTCTTGGCGGCCCGAGTCGCGGCGAGCGCGGATCATGCGCGCGATGTTCTGCCGGGAGGTCGCGAGCCTCTGCCGCGCGGGCCGGTCCCGAACCGCGGCGATAGCGGAGGTGGCGGCCGTTCACGACGTCGACGAAAGAACCGTCAGGCGGGCCCTCTCGGGGCGGCGCGAAGTGTCACCTTCCCGCCACTAGAC
>JAHDVN010000415.1 GCA_023384635.1 Thermoanaerobaculia bacterium | reverse complement strand
GGAGGCTCTCCCAGGAGCCGTAGACCGGGTTCGGGAAGACGAAGAAGCGCTCGCCGAAGTCCGCGAACGCCGCGGCCGGAGCTCTGCGCAACCCCTGGTCGAGGCCGGGGAAGTCGCCCACGTTGTCGCCGAGCCAGAGCAGGATCTCGACCGGGGCGAGGCCGGAGGCGGCAGTGCCCCGGGCGAGCGCGTCCCACCGCGGCTGCTTCGAGCCGCTGGGGCCGGCGGGGCGGCAGAGGAGGATGTCGTGGGGGAGTCCGAGGGCCACGAGGTTGGCCTCGGTGTCGGCGCACTGGCTCTCGCCCCGGTTCGTGACCACGGCGATCACGCCGCCGAGCTCGTGCACGCGGGCGAGGAACTCGGGGGCGCCGGCCACCGCGGTGGCCTCCCGGCGCCGCACCCACGCCTCCCAGCTCTCGAGGGTGTAGAACGGCTGCGCGCTCCGCAGCCGCTCGAGGGCGTAGAGCGAGTTGTCGATGATCGTCTCGTCGGCGTCGAGCGAGACGGCCCAGCTGCCGGGCTCTCGCCCCGCCGCCGCTCGCTCGAGCGCCGCGGTCGCCTGCCGGAAGACCTGGCGCGTGAGCGCCGGGTACTCGGCCGCGACGCGCTGCCAGTGCACCGCCGCGGCGCCGAGCGGCTCGGGGGGGGCGGCGGCACCCGCCCGCGGCGGGGGCGTGCTCCCGGCGCAACCCGCCACGAGGCCGGCGAGGAGGAGGGCTCCTCCGAGGCCGAGGCGATTCGTGAAGGCGGTCGAACGCATCGCTACCCCCGATTCCGCATCGTCCGGCCGCGGGCCGGAGTCAGCCGAGCTGGTGTCTCTGGGCGAAGAGGACGAGCTCCAGGCGCCCGGAAACACCAAGCTTCTCATAGATGCGGTGGAGGTGGATCTTCACGGTCCCCTCGCTGATCCCGAGCCGCTCGGCGAGCGCGCGATTGCGCAGCCCCGAGGTCACCATGCCCACGATCTCCCGCTCCCGCGGCGTGAGGAGGCGGGCCACTTCGCGCGCGGCGCGGTCGCGCTGGACGAGGTTCTCCACCGCGCGTGTCACCAGCGCGGGATCGAGCTCCTGCCCGCCCGCGTGGACGCGCCGCACCGCCTCGACGAGGCGGTCGGGGGCGGCCTCCTTGAGCACCAGGCCCTGCGCCCCGTGGCGCAGGAGCGAGACCACCTGCTCGTCGTCCACCGCCGCGGTGAGCACCAGCACGCGCGTCGGGAGCCCCTCGCGCCGGATCGTGGCGAGCACCTCCAGGCCGTCGACGCGGGGCATCCGGATGTCGAGCACGAGCACGTCGGGCCGCAGCTCGCGCAGCGCCGCCACCGTCGCCTCGCCGTCCCGGCAGCGGGCGACGACCGTGAAATCCCCCTCGAGGCGAAAGAGCTGCTCGAGGCCGTCGAGCACGATCGGGTGGTCGTCGGCGAGCGCGATGCGGATGGTCACGGAGCTCCTCTCCCGGCCCGCTCGGACGGCAGCCGGATGGTGATCGTCGAGCCCTCGGGCCCGGAGTCGAGCTGCAGGTCCCCGCCGCGGGCCGCGACCCGCTCCCGGAGACTTCGCGGTCCCGCCTCCAGCGCCGCGAGCGCCGCGAGGTCGAACTGGCCGCGGATCGGGAAGCCGCAACCGTCGTCGCGGATCGAGAGGAGGAGACCGGCGTCCGCCTCCTGGGCCAGCCGCAGCTCGACCCTGCGGGCCTGTCCGTGGCGCGCCGCGTTGAGCACCGCCTCGCGCACGAGGAAGTAGGCCTCGCGCGCGAGCTCGTCGGGCAGCTCCTCGTCGAGCCGCCCGGCGTCCAGGACGACCGCGAGCGGCCACTCGTTCTCGACCCGCTGCACGAGCTCCGCCAGGCGGCTCTCGAGGGAGGAGTCGGAGCCCGCCTGGGCCGGCGGTTCGAGGTCCTGGATCACGAAGCGGAGGTCGCGCTGCTCGGCGGCGAGCAGGCGCTGGAGGTCGGCGAGGCGCTCGTGCACCTCGCCGTTCTCTTCGCCGAGCTGGCGCCGGACGGCGGCGACACGCAGCCCGATGCCGGTGAACGACTGCAGGACGCCGTCGTGGAGGTCGCGCGCCAGGCGCACCCGCTCCTCGGCGGCGGCGGCCTCGCGGGTGCGCTCCAGGAGCAGGGCGGCCTCGACCCGCGCGCCCAGCAGCTCCACCACGACCTCGGCGAGGAGCAGGTCGTCGACGTCCGCGTAGCGCTTTCCGGCGACGAAGAGACGCCCGGAGGCGAGCTGGCCGCGCCACGGAACGGAGAGCACCGGCCCGGGTCCGAGCAGCTCGGCGACGGCGGCGGAAAGCGGCGTTCCGGGCCACGGCACGAGGCTCTCCCCGCGGTGCACGAGGACGGGAGCGGCGCCACCGCGGGGGACGGCCGGCACGAGGAAGCTCTCCCCGTCGAGCTCCGGCGCGGTGAGCCCTTCCCCGAGGCCGGCGGGCGCCGGGACGTGGGCATACGTTTCGCCGGCGAGCTGGAGCAGCGCGGGCCGGACGGCGTCCGTCCGGCTCCACCAGAGGGCGAGACGGGGGGCCTCCAGCGTCTTCGCCACGTGCTCGAGCAGCGGCCGGTAGTGGGGCTCGCCGGCTTCGGGGGAGAGCGCGGGCCAGGCGGCGAGCGCCGACATCTCCTGCCGCGTGCGCTGCTCGTAGCGGCCGAGATAGGCGAGGAGGCCCGCGACCACCGCCATGTAGAGACCGCGCATGATGAACTGCGTCGACTCGAACGACGGGTCCTCGAGTACCTGGGCGAAGTAGTAGCCGAAGCCGGCAAAGGCGCCGAGGCAGGCCGCCGCGGTCCACAGGGCACCCCGCCACTGCCAGCGCAGCGTGGCGCAGATGAGCGCGAAGACGAAGTACGCGAAGAACGGGCTCGCCGGTCCCGAGGTGAAGTACATGAAGACGGAGAAGAAGACGAGGTCGACCAGGTGGGTCACGAGCCCCGGCCGCACCCAGCTCCCCACCGCCCGGGAGACCAGCAGGGCCACCGCCAGCGAGTAGCCGAG
>JAHDVN010000414.1 GCA_023384635.1 Thermoanaerobaculia bacterium | reverse complement strand
CGACTTGCGCAGGCGCCCCTCTTGCCAGACGACGAGGGCAGCGAACGTCTGCGCCCCCTGGACGGTGGAGACGTCGAGCCCCTCGACGCGGCGCGGAGGCTCGGGCAGCTCGAGGTGCTCCTGCAGCGCCTGCGCCCCCGGGTCGGTGCCCGCGCCGCGGAAACGGCGCCGGAAGGCCAGACCGGCGTTGCGCCGCGCGAGCTCGAGCCGCGAGGCCCAGGGGCCGCGCGCCGGCCAGCGCATGTGCACGCGTCGCCCCCGCCGCTGCGAGAGCCAGTCGGCGAGCGCCTCGGCCTCCTCGAGCGGCAGCGGCAGGTGGATCTCGCCCGGCAGAAAGGTGGTGCGGGCGTAGTACTGGGGCAGGACCTCGGCGAGCAGTCGCTCGGGGGCGGCGCGCTCCTGCCCCTCCCAGAAGAGCTCGTGGCGGTCGACCACGTGGCCGCCGCGCATCACCAGCACCGCGAAGGCGGCCTGGTTCCCGTGCGCGTGCACGCCGAAGACGTCGACGTCGTCGCCGGTGACGGTGCTCAGGCGGTTGCCCCCGGAGAGCGCCTCGACCTCCGCCGCGACGTCCCGCAGGCGGGCCGCCTCCTCGAACGCGAGCCGCTCGGCAGCCTCCTCCATCGCGCGGCGCAGCTCGCGCAGGAGCCGCTCGGTTCGCCCGGCCAGGAAGTGCCGGGCCCGCTCCGCAGCGGCCCCGTACTCCGCCGGCGTGGTGAGTCCCTCCACGCACGGCGCGAGGCAGCGCCGCATGTCGTGGTAGAGACAGGGACGCGGCAGGCGGCCGTCGATCTCGATCCGGCAGACGCGGACCCCGAACAGCTTCTGGACCAGCTTGATCGCCCTCCTCGCCAGCCCGCCCGGAAGGAACGGCCCGAAGTAGTCGGCCCCGTCGGGGCGGATCCGGCGCGTGAAGGCGATCCGCGGCCAGGGCTCGGAGGTCAACTTCAGGTACGGGTAGGTCTTGTCGTCCCGCAGCAGGACGTTGAAGCGGGGGCGGTGGCGCTTGATCCACTGATTTTCGAGCTCGAGCGCCTCGACCTCGTCGCGGGTCACGAGGTAGTCGAGGTCGGTCGCCTCGGCGAGCATCCGCTCGAGGCGCGGTTCCAGGTCGCGAGCCAGATAGGAGCCGACCCGGCGTCGCAGCGAGCGCGCCTTGCCCACGTAGAGAGGCTGCCGCGCGGCGCCGAGGAAGACGTAGATCCCCGGCTCCTCGGGCAGCGCCCCGATCTTCGCGGCGAGCTCCTCGGTCACCGACTCAACTCCGGAAGATCTGGAGCTCGCGCAGCTCCCGGATGCGGTCCCGCAACGCCGCCGCCTCCTCGAACTCGAGGCGTTTGGCGGCGGCGCGCATCTCCTTCTCGAGACGGGAGATCCGCTCGGCGAGCGGGAGCGCCTCGTCCTCGGCCACCGCGTCGGCGAGGGGCCGGCCGGCGTCGTGGTAGTCGAGATTCGAGAGCGCGACCAGGGGGTTGTGGATCTCCTTGAGAATGGTCCGGGGCTCGATCCCGTGCTCGCGGTTGAAGGCGTCCTGGCGGGTCCGCCGGCGGGCCGTCTCCTCGATCGCCCGGCGCATGGCATCCGTCACGCGGTCGCCGTAGAGCAGCACCCGGCCGTGGAGGTTGCGCGCCGCCCGCCCCGCGGTCTGCACGAGCGCCGTCTTGCCGCGCAGGAACCCCTCCTTGTCGGCGTCGAGGATCGCCACCAGCGAGACCTCGGGGAGGTCGAGCCCCTCGCGCAGCAGGTTGATTCCGATCAGGACGTCGAACTCGCCGCGGCGCAGGGCGGTGACGATCTCCACCCGCTCCAGCGTCTCCACGTCGCTGTGCAGGTAGCGGACGCGGATGCCGACCTCGAGCAGGTACTGGGTCAGCTCCTCGGCCATCCGCTTGGTGAGGGTGGTCACGAGGACCCGCTCCCGGCGCGCCTCCACCCTTCGGATCTCCGCGAGGAGGTCGTCGACCTGTCCGCGGGCCGGACGGTGCTCGATCTCGGGATCGAGCAGGCCGGTGGGCCGGATGAGCTGCTCGACCACCACCCCGCCGGTGCGCGCGAGCTCGAACGGCGCCGGCGTGGCCGAAACGTACAGCCGCTGGCCGACGCGGGCGTCGAACTCGTCGAAGGTGAGCGGCCGGTTGTCGAGGGCGCTCGGCAGGCGGAATCCGAAGTCGACCAGGGTCTGCTTGCGGGACCGGTCGCCGTGATACATCCCGCGGACCTGGGGGATCGTCTGGTGGCTCTCGTCGACGATCAGGAGGAAATCGTCGGGGAAGTAGTCGAGCAGGGTCGGTGGCGGCTCGCCGGGAGCGCGGCCCGAGAGGTGCCGGGAGTAGTTCTCGATGCCGTGGCAGTAGCCGACCTCGCGGAGCATCTCGAGGTCGAAGAGGGTGCGCTGCTCCAGCCGCTGGCGCTCGAGCAGCTTCCCCTCCCCCTCGAGCGCCGCGAGGCGGGCGACGAGCTCCTCCCGGATCCCGCGCATCGCCGCCTCCAGCCGGTCGCGCGGCGTGACGTAGTGACTCTTCGGGTAGAGGGCGACGCGGTCCGGCTCCTCCAGCACCTCGCCGCGCAGGGGATCGAAGACCGCCAGGCGCTCGATCTCGTCGCCGAAGAACTCGACCCGGAGCGCGCGCTCGTCGTAGGCCGGCAGGATCTCCAGCGTGTCCCCGCGCACCCGGAAGGCGCCGCGGAAGAGGTCCATCGAGGTCCGCTCGTACTGCATCTCGGCCAGGCGCCGGAGCGTCGCGTCGAGGCTCATCGTCGCGCCGCGGTCGAAGAGCAGCAGCATGCCGAAGAACGCCTCGGGCGAGCCGAGGCCGTAGATGCAGGAGACCGAGGCGACGATGAGGACGTCCCGCCGCTCGAAGAGGGCCTTGGTGGCCCGCAGTCGCAGGCGGTCGATCTCCTCGTTGATGCTCACTTCCTTCTCGATGTAGGTGTCGCTCTGCGGGACGTACGCCTCGGGCTGGTAGTAGTCGTAGTAGGAGACGAAGTACTCG
>JAHDVN010000413.1 GCA_023384635.1 Thermoanaerobaculia bacterium | reverse complement strand
TGGTCGAGCGCACCCGCGAGGAGCTCGCCGCGGCGCTGGCGGCGGCGCGCGAGGAGGGCCGCGCGGCCGAGCGGCAGCGGGAGCGCCTGGAGGCGGAGCGCGCGGCGCTCGCCGCCGAGCGCCGCGAGCTCGCGGCGGGGTTGCGGCGTGACCTCGAGAGCTTCCGCCGCGCCACGCAGGCACGGCTCGGAGCGGAGGTCGAGCGGCTGCGGACCGAGTGGGAGGAGGGGCGGCGCCGGGGCCTCGCCGAGCGGGCGGCCGCCCGTCTCTTCGCGGAGGCGCCGCGCCTGGAGGTCGAGGCCGCGGTCTCCGGCGGGCCACTCCGGGCAGGGGAGCGGGTCGTGCACCGCAGTCTCGGTTGGAGCGGCCGGCTGGAGCGTCTGACCGACGGGGAGGCCGAGGTCTCGGTCGCGGGCAAACGGCTCCGCTGCGCCGCCGCGGACCTCGCCCCGGCGGCTGGCGGCGAGGAGCGGCGGGCGCGCCGCGCGGCGGTGGAGGAGCCGCCGCGCCCCGACTGTCCGCGGCAGCTCGACCTGATCGGCGAGCGCGTCGAGCCGGCGCTGGCCGCGGTCGACGAGTACCTCGACCGGGCGGCGCGCGCCGGCCTCCCGGAGGTGCGGCTGATCCACGGACACGGCACGGGACGGCTGCGCCAGGCTCTGCGCGAGCACCTGCGCGGCCACCCTCTCGCCACCGGGTGGCGCCCCGGCGACGAGAGCGAAGGCGGCAACGGGGCCACGCTCGTGGCGCTCAAGGGCTAGGTCCGGCCATGGCGCTCTCCCACCTCCAGATCACCCCGGACTTCCTCCGTGCGGTGCGCGACGCGGTCGACATCGTCGCCATCGCCTCCGATCACACCCGCCTGCGCAAGGCCGGGCGCCGCTGGAGCGGGCTCTGCCCACTGCACCGGGAGAAGACCCCGTCCTTCAGCGTCGACCCCGAGCAGGGGCTCTTCTACTGCTTCGGCTGCGGCGCCGGCGGCGACGGGATCCGCCTCCACATGGCGCTGTCGGGCGACGATTTCCCGGCCGCGGTCGAGGCCCTCGCGCGCCGGTTCGGGGTCCCGATCCCGGCCGCCGGGCCCGCCCGCCGGCCGCGCGGCGAGGAGGGCCCGGACCTCGAGCCGGTGCTCTCGGCCGCCCAGGAGTTCTTCCGCGGCGAGCTCGGTCGCTCCGAGCTGGCGCGCTCGTACCTGGCGCGGCGCCGGGTGCCGGCCGAGCTCGTGGCGCGGTTCGGTCTCGGCTACGCGCCGGACGGCTGGCGGAACCTGCTCGGGGCGCTGGCGCCGCGCTTTCCGGTGGCGGATCTCCTCGCCGCCGGCCTGGTGGCGCGGCCCGAGGGGGGCGGCGAGCCGTACGACCGCTTCCGCCATCGCCTGGTCTTCCCGATCCGCGACGCGGCCGGGCGCCTCGTCGGCTTCGGGGGGCGCGCCCTCGGGGACGACAAGGCGAAGTACCTGAACACCGCCGAGACGGCCCGCTTCCACAAGTCGGCGCTCCTCTACGGGCTGGACCAGGCCAAGCGGCCGGCGCGCGAGGGCGGGCGGCTGGTCCTGGTCGAGGGCTACTTCGACCTGCTGGCGGTGGCGGCGGCCGGCGAGCCGGCGGTGGTGGCGAGCATGGGCACCGCCCTCACCCCGGAGCAAGTGCGGCTCCTCGCCCGCTGGGCCGAGGAGGTGGTGGTCGCCTACGACGGCGACAGCGCCGGGGCGGCGGCGGCGGAGCGGGCGCTGCCGCTCCTCCTCGCCGAGCGCCTGACGGTGCGCCGGGCGCGGCTGCCCGCGGGCCAGGACCCGGACTCGCTGCGCCTGGCGGCCGGCGAGGAGGCGCTCGCCGCCCTGCTCGCCGAGGCCCCGGACTTCGTCCTCCTCGAGCTCGAGCGACTGGTGCCGGCCGACGCCCACCGGCAGCCGCACCTCCAGGCGCGCGCCGCCGCCGCGGTGACCGCGCTGCTGACGCCGATCCCGGACACGGTCCTGCGCTACGGCTACGGGCGCCTCGCCGCCGACCGGCTGCGGGTGCCGGCCGAGCTGCTCTGGGGCCGCCTCGGCGTCGACCGCGAGGGGCTGAAGCCGGCGCCGTCCGCGCCCCGCCGCGAGGTGGGAAGCCTCGACGAGGAGGTGCTCTGGCTCCTCCTGCGGCCCGGCGGGGAGGGGCTCGAGCTGGGGGAGCTGCCCGCGCCGGAGGTCTTCTTCGATGCGCCGTGCCGGAATATTTACGCCGTCTATCGCGCTCTCTATGAGCGGGACGGGGCGCCGCCGGCGCTCGGAGAGGTGCTCGCGGCGGTGGCCGCCGCGGGCCCGGAGGTTGATCGGCTGGCCCGTCTTCTGTTAGAAAGGGAAGATTCTCCCGGGTCGACCGGCCCGATGGGCCGGCTCCGGGAGTCTCTCGACAAGCTCAATCGCCGCTGGCAGAAGCAGAGACTGCGGGAGTTGGCCACCGAGATCCACGAGGCAGCCCGGCAGGGAGACCCTGCCCGCCTCGACGCCCTGCTCGGCGAGCGCGACCGGCTCAACCGCTCTCTGCACTCCCTCCAGCCGCCCAACCAGGGGACCGGCTCCGCGTGACCGGCCGGCCCCCGCAGCAGCGGCAGTCCTCCGCCCGCGCGGACGGACGTCGAGGAGCGACCGCGTGACGCCATCGCGAGTGCTGCACATCGAAGACAAGTACGTCTCCGTGCGCCAGCTCGTGGAGCTCGGGAAGGGCAAGGGCTACCTGCTCTACGACGAGATCTACGACCTGCTGCCCGAGGAGCTGGTGAGCCTCGCCGACGAGGTCGACGAGCTCTACCAGCGCTTCACCGACCTCGGTCTCGAGGTCATCGACCGCCCCGACCGGTACATGAACCGGGAGGAGGTCGAGTCGACGCCGGTCGGCGACTTCGACCGCAAGGAAAACGAGGAGCTCGTCGAATTCCCGCTCGAGGAGCACGAGAAGACCAACGACCCGGTGCGCATGTACCTGCGCGAGATGGGCACCGTGCCGCTGCTCGACCGCGAGGGCGAGGTCGAGATC
>JAHDVN010000412.1 GCA_023384635.1 Thermoanaerobaculia bacterium | reverse complement strand
CCGGATCCACGGCCACCGGCCGAGCTTCGAGGCGTTCGCCGAGAAGGTCGGCCTCTTCCGGGCACCGGACCAGGCGCCGCGCACCTGGGAGAAGGTCGACCGCCTCCTGACGCTGCTCGCCTTCGACGTCGGCACCGTGGTCGAGATGCAGGGCAAGGGCGTCGGCCGGGTGGCCGAGGTCAACCTAGCCCTGGAGAGCCTGCGGATCGACCTCGAGCGGCAGGCCGGCCTCGTCGTCGGCTTCCGCGCGGCGACCCGGCTGCTGACCGCGCTGCCGCCCGGCCACTTTCTGCGCCGCAAGCTCGAGAGCCCGGACGAGCTGCGCGCGCTCGGCGAGGAGAGCCCGTCCGAGCTGCTCGGAGCGCTGCTGGCGAGCTCCGAACGGCCGCTCACCGCAGGCGAGGTCAAGGAGGCCCTGGCGGGCCTCGTCGACGAGAAGCGCTGGACCTCCTGGTGGGCCACGGCGCGCAAGCATCCGCGGGTCGTGGTCGCCGGCAGCGGCCGCCAGACCTACCACTGGGCGGCCTCCTCGGAGGCAGCGCTCGCCACGCTGCAGGGGTCGTTCGAGGCGGCGCCGCCGCGCGAGCGGCTCGACCTCTTCCGCCGCCACGCCGGCCGCGACCCCGGGCTCGCGCGCGCCATGGCCGCGCGAATCGCCGCGAGCGCCAGCGCCGAGCGGGAGCGGGACCCCGCCCTCGCTTTCGAGAGCTGGCTGGCGCTGGAGCGCGCCGGCGCCCTTCCCGCGGATCTCGGCTGGTCGGTCGACGACCTGCTCGGGCCCTCCGGCGATCCGCGCCGCCTGCTCGCGGGAATCGAGGACCGGCTGCTGCGCGAGCGCGCCCTCACGATGCTCCGGGAACGCCGCGAGGACTGGACCGAGATCTACCGGGACACCCTCTCGCGCGAGGCCGATCCGCGCGTGCTCGGCCTGCTCGCCGAGGGCCTGCGGTCGGCGGCGCCGGCGGAGCGCGAGCGCTTCCTCGACGAGGTCCTGAACCAGCCGCGTCGCAGCCCCGCCGCCTTCGTATGGCTCGTCGAGCTGGCCGCGGAGGACGCCGAGCTGCGCAGCCGCAACCCGCTGCGCCTGCTGCAGCAGATCCTCGCCAGCCTGCGCGACGAGGGGTTCGCCCCGTATCGCGCCCGCCTCGCGGCGATGGTCGACTCGGGCGGGACGCTCCCGCGGCTCCTCTCGGCGCTCCCGGAAGAGCAGGCGCCCCAGGCGATGGCGCTCCTCGAACGGGACCATGCGCTCGCCGACTACCAGCGCGCCCCTCTCCTCAACGCGCTCACGCTCCGCTTCCCCGCGCTGCGGGAGAGCGCCGACTCCGGCCTCCTCTACGCCACCGCCGAGGCGATCGCGGCGCTGCGCGAGGAGCTCCAGCGGCTCGCCCGGGTCGAGATCCCGGCCAACCGCAAGGCGATCGAGGAGGCCCGCGCGCACGGCGACCTGCGGGAGAACTTCGAGTACAAGGCGGCCCGCGAGCGACACGAGTACCTCAACGCGCGCGTCGCCGCGCTCCACCGCGACCTCGGCCGCGCCCGTCCGCTCGATCCGGCCGCGATCGACACGAGCGAGGTGCGGGTCGGCACCCGCGTGACGCTCCGCGATCGCGAGGGGGGCGAGCGCGCCCTGACGATCCTCGGGCCCTGGGACAGCCGCCCGGAGGAGGAGATCGTCTCCTACGAGTCGGACCTCGCCAAACGGCTGCTCGGCCGGGTCGTGGGCACCGAGGTGCAGATCGGCGAGAGCGAGCTCACGATCATCGCCATCGCGCCGTTCCGCTGAGCGCGCCGCCGGCGCCTCTCAGCGGGCCGCCGCCCGCGCCGTCGCTGGCAGGTCGGCGGCACCCCCCTCGTCGTAGTAGTCGAGCAGCGCCGCCACCACCGCCTCGGCCACCTGCTGGCGGAACGCACGCGTCCGCAGCAGCCGCCGGTCGTCGGCGTTCGACAGGTTGCAGACCTCCAGCAGCACGCGCGCGGGCACCTCGTTGTAGCGCAGCACCGCGGGCACCCACGCCCGGCGGTTGCGGATGATCGTCTCGCGCACCGGCTTGAACGGGTGGACGGCCAGGCCCGAGGCCCGGAAGGCGGCCACGAGCCGCTCGCCGAGCTGGCGCGAGAGGCCCTCGGCGCGCACGCGGTCGCGGTGCGAGAAGCGGACCACCTTCGCCTGCTGCACCTCGCGGCGGGAGGTGAAGACGGCCCCGGACTTGGCGAGCGTGCCGGTGACCTTCTCCGCCGAGGGGATGTAGACCGTCGCCCCGCGCACCGTCGGGTGCAGGGAGTCGGCGTGGATCGAGAGGAAGACCACCTTCTCGACCGCCTTCCCGTCGCCGGCCTCCGGGCTCGCCGCGAGCGCCTGGCGGTAGAGGCTGTTGGTGAGGAACCACCGCAGGTGCACGCCCACCGTGGAGTCGGCGATCGGATACGGCGGCGTCGTCATCACCTGGTGCCCGCGCGAGACGGGCAGCACGTCGGCATCGTGGATCTCGAACTGCCGCCCGTCGCGGGTAGTCGCGTGCACCGTCGCGAGGGTCCGCTCGGCCAGGAGCCGCCGCACCCGCAGCATCACGTCGTAGACGTAGACGCTCTCCCAGGTCCCGTCCACGAGAGCCCCGACGTCGGCCCCGCCGTGCCCCGCGTCGAGGATCACCGTGATCCCGGCCAGCCCGTGCGCCGTCACCTCGTTGCGGAACTTCGCCGTCTCCGAGAGCTGGCTCTCGTACTCCTGCCGCCGCGGATCGTCGGCCGGCAGGAACTCGGGCAGGAGCAGGTCGAGCGGCACCTTGACCGGATAGCCGACCGGGATGTCGGTGACGTCGACGATGCCGCTGCGGGCCGCGATCTCGCCGGCGAGACCGATGACGTCCTCGGCGTGGAGCCGGCCGGTGAAGCGAACCACCACCGCCGAGTAGAGCGCCTCTCCCGGGCGCAGGCGATAGAGGGCGAACCGGCCGGTCGCGTCCTCGCCGAACTCGAGACGGAACGGGCCGCCGACTCCTTCGCCGGCCGCCGGCGCG
>JAHDVN010000411.1 GCA_023384635.1 Thermoanaerobaculia bacterium | reverse complement strand
TCCGGCGGCAGCGCGGCCGCGGCGGTTCTCGCGGGGGCGCTCTTCTTCCTGTTCGGCCGGGGCGGGAGCGGACCGGAGCCGCCGCCGCCCGCCGCGCCGGCGGCGACGACCGCGGCCGAGCCGGCCGGCGGGGTCGCCCCCGATGCCGAGACGGGCGAGCCGGCGGCCGCCCCGGCGCCGGCGGCGCGCGCCCCCCCCCCCGCCCCGCCGCCCCCCCCCCCCGCCGCCGGGCCGGGCGCCACGCCCCCACCGCGACCGCCGCGGTGCCGAGCCCGACGCCACCGCCGACCGCCACGCCGGCTCCGACGCTGGCCCCCACCCCGGCGCCGACCGCGGCCCCGACCGCCGCGCCCACGCCCGAGCCGACACCGGAGCCCACGCCGGTGCCGGAGCCGATCCCTACCGCGGCCCCGACACCGCGTCCCACCCCGGTGCCGACCCCGACCCCCGCTCCGGCGCCGGCCGCTCCGGCGGTGCGCCGCGGCGAGCTCGTCGAGCTCGGTCCGGGCGTGACGCCGCCGGGCCTCATCAGCGTCGACAAGCCGGCCTATCCGCCGCTCGCCCGCCGCCTGAAAGTCCAGGGAGAGGTGGTCGTCTCGGTGCTCGTCGACGAGAACGGCAAGGTGATCGACACCCGGCTGGCCAAGCCGTTCCCGCAGGAGGTGGGGTTCAACGAGGCGGCGCTCGCCGCGGGCCGCTCGGCCACCTTCCGCCCGGCGACGAAGGAGGGCGTCCCGGTGAAGGTCTGGCATCAGCTGAAGATCCCGTTTAAGCTCTGAGGCCGGAGCGCCGAGGGCGCCTTGGCCGTGCACCGTAGCGGTTTTGGAGGAGAGCGATGAGCCTGACCGACCAGCAGCGGAAGTTCTACGAGAACACCCTGGCAGTGACCAAGCAGGAGATCTCCGACCTCGACCGCCAGATCGAGGAGGAGCTCGCCAAGGTCAAGGAGCGTCTCGCGCAGCTCCAGCAGGCGAAGAAGGCCGCGCGCCAGATGTACGACGCCGCCTGCCTGCGGCTCGGGATCCCGAACGATCTCGAGGCCGAGGAGGAAGGAGCGGCGGAGATCTGACGACCGGCGGCGGCGCCGCCGGTCCCGAAGCGCCGCAGTGCAGCGCCGGGCCACCGAGGGCCCGGCGCTAGCTTTTTCCCGCGGCGCGAAGCGGAGAACGAGCCACCATGGCCTGGTTCCGGAAAGCCAAGACCCCCAAGGCGGTGCGCGGGTTGCCGGCCCGCTCGCCGGTACCCGAGGGGCTCTGGGTACGCTGCGAGGAGTGCCGCGAGGTGCTCTTCGCGCGCGAGCTGGAGCGGAGCCTGCGCGTCTGTCCGAAGTGCGGCCACCACTTCCGGCTCGACGCCCCGGAGCGGATCCGGCTGCTGCTCGACGAGGCCGGCGCCCGCGAGCTGTTCGCCTCGGTCCGCCCCACCGATCCCCTCCGCTTCCGCGACACGCGCCCCTACGCCGACCGGCTCCACGCCTACCAGGAGGCGGTCGGAGTGCCGGACGCGGTGCAGGTGCTGGAGGGGACCCTCGCGGGCATCCCCGTGGTCCTCGCGGTGATGGACTACCGGTTCATGGGCGGCTCGATGGGCTCGGTGGTCGGCGAGAAGATCACCCGCGCGGCCGAGCACGCGGCCGAGAAGCACCGCCCGCTCGTCGTCGTCTCCGCCTCCGGCGGCGCCCGCATGCAGGAGGGCATCCTCTCGCTCATGCAGATGGCGAAGATCTCCGGCGCGCTCGCCCGCCTGCGCGAGCGGCGGGTCCCCTACCTCTCGGTGCTCACCGATCCGACCACGGGGGGGGTCACCGCCTCGTTTGCCATGCTCGGGGATCTGAACATCGCCGAGCCCGGGGCGCTGATCGGTTTCGCCGGCCCCCGGGTCATCGAGCAGACGATCCGCCAGAGCCTGCCCGAAGGGTTCCAGCGCAGCGAGTTCCTGCTCGAGCACGGCTTCCTCGACCTGGTGGTGCCGCGGCCCGAGCTCAAGGAGACGCTGGCCCGCTGCCTGCGCCTCCTCTCCGCCGCCTGACCGGACGGGCCCTGCGGCCCCCGGCGGCCTCCCGACCGTGGTCGCGCTCGCCCCACTCCTCGCCCGGCTCGAGCAGGAGGGCATCCGGCTCGGGCTCGAGGCGACGCGTTCCCTGCTCGCGGCCCTCGGCGACCCGCAGCACCGCTTCCCCAGCGTGCTGGTGGCCGGAACCAACGGCAAGGGATCGACGGCGGCGCTGCTCGCCTCGATCCTCGACGCCGCCGGCCTCCGCACCGGCCTCTACACCTCTCCCCATCTCGAGCACCCGGGGGAGAGGATCCGGATCGGCGGCCGGCCGCTCTCCCCCGCGGCCCTCGGCCGCCTCGTCGCGGAGGTGACCGCCGCCGGCGCCCGCACCCCCACCTATTTCGAGGCGATGACCGCCGCGGCCTTCCTCGCCTTCGCGCGGCGCCGGGTCGATCTCGCCGTCGTCGAGGTGGGGATGGGAGGGCGGCTCGACGCCACGAACCTCGCCGACCCGGTCCTCTCGGTCGTCACCGCGATCGACCTCGACCACCGCGAGCACCTCGGCGACTCGCTCGGCGCGATCGCACGCGAGAAGGCCGGGGTCCTCCGCGCCGGGCGGCCGGCGCTGGCGCTCGCCGGCCCGGCGGAGGCCGCCGCGGCCCTCGCCGAGCGCGCCGCCGAGCTCGGGGCCGACCTCGTCGACCTCTCCCCCTGGCTCGGGGAGGTCCGCTTCCTCGCCGAGGGCTGGGAGGGGCAGCGGCTCGAGGTCGCCACTCCCGCGGGCCGCCGACGGCTCGCGCTGGCGCTCGCGGGCCGCCACCAGGCGGCGAATCTCCTGCTCGCCGTGCACGCCGCCGAGCGGCTCGCCGAGGCTGGGTGGCGGTCGATCGGCCGCGAGGCGATCCGGCGCGGCGTGGCCGCGGCGCGCTGGCCGGGACGGCTCGAGAGCGTGACGGTGCCGGGCGGGCGGCGGCGGGTGCTGCTCGACGCCGCTCACAACCCGGGGGGCGCGGCGCGCCTCGCCGAGTTCC
>JAHDVN010000410.1 GCA_023384635.1 Thermoanaerobaculia bacterium | reverse complement strand
CAGCTCGTGGGTGAGCGCGTTCCAGAGCACCACCATGCCGCGCTCGGCATTCAGGCGCGCCAGCACGATGTCCATCGTGCGGTCGAGCACCTCCTGCTGGTCGAGCGAGGAGTTGATGAGCTTCGCCACCTCGTAGAGGCCGGGCGCGCCGCGCCGCCCGGACTCCAGGCGCTGCCGCTGGCGCACCAGCTCCATCGCGCCGCGCGTGCGCTCGGCCTCGGCCATCGCGCCGAGGCGGTCGAAGGCGACGAGGGCGCGGTCGAGCCGTTCGAGGGCGAGCGCCGGGGCGGCGGTGCGCACCCCCCAGTCGTAGAGGCCGCGCGCGAACTCGAACGGCAGCTCGAGCTCGCGCAGCTCCTCGACGCCCGCGGCGAACTGCCGCTCGGCCTCCTCCCCCTCGGCCAGGCGCCCCTCGAGCAGGAGCTGCTCGGCGAGCGCCCCGCGGTCGCCGAGCCGCTCGAGGCTCCGGCGGCTCGCGGCGGCCAGCTCGACCGCGCGCTCCCGCTCCCCGCGGCGCAGCGCCAGCTCGGCCAGCTTCAGCGCGGCGCGCGCCTCGATCTCGCGCGTGCCGGAGGCCGCCGCCCGCGCCCGCGCGGCGCCCAGCTGCTCGGCCGCCTCCGCGAAGCGCTCCCGCTCGAGGGCCACCGTCCCGAGCTGGAGGTGGCAGAGGGTGTGGAGGTCGCCGTCGCCGATCCGCTCGGCGCCGGCGCGCGCCTCCTCGACGAGCGCGCGCGCCTCCTCGTGATCCCCCCGCCGCCGCGCCAGCGAGCCGAGCTGGAGCAGCGCCGAGAGGCGGTTGGCGTGGTCCGGCGTCTCGGCGAGCAGTCGCAGCACCTGCTCGTTGAGGCGCCGCGCCCGCGGCCAGTCGCCGAGCATCTCCTCGATGTCGGCGAGGTTGAGGCGCGCCAGCGTCTCCGCCTCCCGGGCGCGCAGCCGGCGCGCCAGCTCGAAGGAGCGGCCGAGCGACTCGCGCGCGTGTTTCCACTCCCCCTGCGAGCATTCGAGGATGCCGAGGTTGTTGAGCGCCGAGAGCTGCCCCCACGGGTCGCGCACCCGCTCGCAGAAGGCGAGGTTGTCGCGGTAGAGGGCGCGCGCCCCGGCGAGGTCGCCGGTCTTCCAGAGCACGTTGCCGAGGTTGTTGCGCAGCTTCACCGCGAGCCGCTCGTCGCCGGTCTCGGCCGCGGCCGAGAGCCCGCGGCGCATCACCCGCCCCGCGCGCCGCCAGTCACCGCGCGCGTAGAAGCCCATCCCGAGCGTGTTGAGCAGCGCGGCGCGCTGGCGGTGGAGGCCGAGGCGCGCGGCGCGGGCGAGCGCCGAGCGCGCGGCCGCGAACCCCTCCTCCGGCCGGCCCGCCTCGCGCAGCGCCCCGGCCTGGCCGTGCAGCAGGTCGATCTCGAGCTCCGGCCGCTCGAGCCCGGCCAGGAGCGCCAGGCCGGTCGAGAAGGCGGCCAGCGCCGCCTCGTGGTCGCCGAGCCGGCCGTGGAGCCGCCCGGCGCGCAGGTGGAGCCCGGCCGCCAGCTCGCGGTCACCGGCCCGGCGCAGCGGCGCCCCCTCGGGCCCGAGCAGCTCTTCGAGAATCCGCACCGCCCGGGCGGCCTGGCCGGCGGCGGCGAGCGCGTCGGCCGGGGCGACGCGCGCCGCCAGCGCCGCCTCGAGGTCCCCGCCCTCGGTCGCCGCCGCCACCGCGCGCCCGAAGCGGGTCGCGGCATCGGAGTGGCCGTGCACGGCGCTCGCCGCGCGCCCGGCGGCCAGCAGGTGGGGCAGGCTCCGGAGCCGCTCGCCCGCCCGCCAGAGGTGCTCGGCGATCTCGCCCGAGAGCTCCGGGCCACCCGCCTCCGCCCGGCGCTCGAGCGCCTCGCCCGCCGCGAGATGGAGCTGCCGCCGGCGCGCCTCTTCCAGCCCCTCGTAGAGCGCCTCGGCCAGGCGCGCCTGGGCCGGCGCGTAGAGCGGCCCCCCCGCCTCCTCCAGCCGCTCGACGAGGCCGCGGCCGCAGAGCCGCTCGAGCGCCGGGTAGACCTCTTCCGCACCCCGCCCGAGCGCCGCGGCCACGAGTTCGAGGTCGCCGGGCTCGCCGATCGCCGCCACCGCCTCCAGCGCCTCGCGCTCGCCGGCGGGCAGGGCCGCCACCTGCTCCCGCGCGAGGCCCTCCGCCCCGCCGGGGCGGACCGCCAGCCGGCCGAGCCCCGCCACCGACGGCTTCCACTCCCCGGCGCGGAAGCGCAGCACGCGCTCCTCCACCAGGTGCCGCAAGAGCGGGCCCACCCGCGCCGGCACTCCGGCCGACTGCGCCTGGATCCCGTCGACGAGGCCGGCCGGCGGTTGCTCGGCGCCGAGGCAGGCGGCCACCAGCTCCCCGGTCTCCCCGCGCGCGAGCGGCGG
The DNA here is from genome assembly GCA_023384635.1 of Thermoanaerobaculia bacterium. GTDB lineage: Bacteria > Acidobacteriota > Thermoanaerobaculia > Multivoradales > JAGPDF01 > JAAYLR01. Next base: position 660 of record JAHDVN010000410.1, on the reverse strand, counting down.
CAGCGGCAGGGTGCGCACCTCGGGGGCGGCGGCGAGCGGGTCCTCGTCGCCGATCTCTCCGGGGGACGGGTGGCGGGCGGCGACCAGGAGGCAGCGCGCCGCCGCGAGCTCGCGGGCGAGGAACGCCACCGCCTCGGCGCTCTCCCGGCCTGCCAGGTGGAGGTCGTCCAGGAGGAGCAGCAGCGCCCCGTCGCGCTCCGCCGCCCCCGCGAGCGCCGCGGCGATGCCGCGGAAGAGGGCGTAGCGCTCGACGCACTCCCCCTCGGCGGCGCCCGCCGGGGCCGCCGCTGCTGGCGCGAGCCCGAGCTGGCCGAGGCAGGAGAGGAGCGCGGCGAGCGGCTGACTGCGGTGCGCGGCGGCCCGCGCCATCGCCACGCGCGCCCCCCCGAGCGCCGCGAGCAGCCGGAACTCCCGCAGCAGCCTCGACTTGCCGATCCCCTCCGGCCCTTCGACGACGAGCGCGCCCCCCTCCCCCCGCTCGGCCCGCTCGAGCGCGGCGCGCAGCTCGCCGAGGGCCGCCTCCCGCCCTACGAGCCGGCTCGAGAGCACGCTCCCCTCGCCCACGCCGAGCTCCTCCGGGGCGAGCCGGCGGCCGGCAAGCGCCGCCAGGTCGGCGAGCAGGCGCCCGGCCGACGGGGGCCGGCGGCCCGGGTCGCGCTC
>JAHDVN010000409.1 GCA_023384635.1 Thermoanaerobaculia bacterium | reverse complement strand
CAGGTCGGCGGCCAGGCCTCACACCGGCGCCGGAATCAGTTAACCGTCACCGGATTCCGGGACCACGCCAGCCAGGGCCAGCACGGACCGGCCGCCGACGCCGCCGGGGAGCCGCTCGCTGAAGCCGAGGAGGGCGGCGAGGCGTGCGTCGAGGGCGCGCTCGGCGTCCCACATGGCCGCCTTGGCCCGCGCCAGTCGCTCTCGGGCCGGCTTCAGCACCTCGTGCTGCCACTCCCTTGGACCGAGAGCTCCGCTGCGCAGCCGCTGCCGCCCCTCCCGGCGCACCGCGAGCAGATGCGCAAGCGCCGCCTCCCTCTCCTGCTCGACCGGCGCGACCTCGCGCTGCCATGCCGCATGCTCCTGCACCAGCAGATCGCGATGGGCCTCCACCGCCCGCGCGAGGGCGATCGCCGCTCCGAGGAGGTCCTCCACCTCCCGCTTCCCCTCCGCAGTGAGAGTCCCCCCCTCGACCCACCTCACACGGGGAAGAGCGAACCACGGAATGTGCCCGCTCGCGAGGCGCAGCGCCCACGGCCGGGCGATCTCCACGACGAGGTCCGACGCCGAGGCACGTACCGTCCCCTCGACTACCACCTCCCCGACCAGCCGCCGCAGCGGCAGTGTCACCGACGCCGAACCCTCCCGCTCTGCTCCCTCCGTACCTGAGACCGCCATCGGCCACCTCCTCTCCCGGCTCCAGCCGTCATCCTCTCCGGCCCTCACGACAGGACCTGTCAGCGGCGCCAAGTCCGTCGTCCGGTTGGCATTCCCGCGCCATGTAATTACCGTAATCACATGGCGACGCAAGAGCTCAAGATCGCGCGCATCGGCAACTCGCGTGGGGTGCGCCTCCCCGCCGCGGCGTTACAGCGCTACGGCATGGAGGGGGCGGTGATCATGGAGGAGCGCAGCGACGGGATCCTCCTCCGCCCGCTCGGCCCCGCGCCCCGCAAGCTCTCCTGGGAGGAGACCGCGAAGGCGATGTCCGCGTCCGGCGAGGACTGGTCGGAGTTCTCGGCCCTCGATGCGGACGGGCTCGACGCGGTCCCCTGGGAGAGCGAGGAGGAGGCCGGGAAGCCGGTCCCCGCGGCGCGGCGCCGGCGGAGCCGCCGGTGAAGCGCTACGAGATCCGCTGGGCCGAGCTCGAGCCGGTGCTCGGGTCGGAGATGGCCAAGCGCCGCCCGGTGGTCGTCGTCAGCCTCGACCTCCTCAACGAGCGGCTCGCGACAGTGACGATCTGCCCCCTGACGACCCAGCTCCACCCGGAATGGCGGACCCGTCTCCCGGTGCGCTGCGGCAAACGGGATGCCGAGATCGCGGCCGACCAGATCCGCACGATCAGCAAGGAGCGGTTGGGCCGGAAGATCGGCACTCTCTCGGCCACCGAGGCCACCGCCCTGCGCCGTCTCCTCACCGAGATGTACGGCGAGTAGACCGCGCCCCGGAGCCCGGCTTGCGGGACGGGGCGCCGGCCTCCGCCTCGTCCACCCTCTCCACCTGCTCCACCCCGTCGCCCCACTCCGCCACGCGGCGCAGGAGGCGGAAGGCGGCCGAGGTGCGGATCGTGAGGGTGAGGCGGCCGCTCGCGTCGCGGCTCTGCCGCTGGGCCGGGTGCCACTTGCGCTCCGCGGCGGCGGGGGAGGCCGCGGGGGTGAAGCGGATCCGCCAGGTCGCCTCCGGCTCGCCGTCGGCGTGGAGGCCGGCGAAGCCGCTCTGCACGTAGGCGGCGAGGTCAAACCCGGCCGGCACCTCGAACCGCTCCGCCGTGACCTCGCTCGCGCGGATCCGCGGCAGCAGGAAGGTCCGCGGCGCCTTGCTCCGGTGGCAGCGGCCGTGCACGTACCAGTCCCCCTCCGAGACGATGAGCCCCCAGGGGTCGAGCTGCCGCCACGCCGCCCGCGCCCCCGGCTTGGCGTAGCGGATGCGGAGGGTGCGCGAGAGCGCGAGCGCCGAGAGGAGGTCCTGCCAGACCTGAGGGAGGATCTCCGCCGCCGGGAAACCGGTGAACGCCACCTTCCTCTCGACCCAGCCAGCCGCGGCGCGGGCGTTGGCCGGCAGCGCCGCTTCCACCTTCGCGAGCGCCGCCTGCGCCGCCTCGGCGTGCGGGGTGGCGGCGTACTGCGCGACCGCCTCGCGCACGAGGAGCAGCGAGAGGACGTCGGCCGCCGTCGCCACCACGGCGGGGAGGAGGAAGCTCTCCTCGGTGTAGTACCAGCCCTTCCGCCGGCCGTCGTAGGCGAGCGGCGCCCGCAGCGTCTCGCACAGGTGGGCGAAGTCCCGCTGGATGGTGCGGGGGGCGACCCCGAGGTGCGCCGCCAGCCGCGCGTGGCTCGGGTACTCCCCCGCGCGCACGAGGCGGTCGATCTCGAGCAGACGGGCGCTCTGCTTCTGGTAGTCCCCCTCGCGGTGGGCGATGCGCGCGGTGGCCATGGATTCCTCCCGGAAAACCCCGGACGCCAGAGTACTACGACAGGTCGTGTCGTAGGTCGTCTTCTATCCTGGGCGCAGCCTGAGAGGAGGTCCCATGCACCGATCGCTCCCGTTCCCCCAGCCCGCTCCCGGCCCCGTCCCCGCCCCCCTCGAGACGGAGGGCGCCGCCCCTCCGCTCCACCAGCGCTCTTCGGCCGCGTTCCAATCGTTCCTCCAGCGCTCGCTGCACGCGATGCCGGTCGACCGCCTGATCGGCCAGTTCGTCGACTCGCCCGCCGGCACCTGGCGCGGCACGCAGCTCGGCGCGCTCCGCGCCGCCCTCGCCTGGCAGGCCCTTCCCGCCTTCCTCGCGAGCGAGGGGTGGGAGGCGCTCGGCTCCATGAGCTGGCAGTTCCGCAAGGAGACCGTCGAGATCCCGACCCTCGCCGCGCTGCGCCTCGGCGAGTCGGAGTGGCTCGAGCTGCCGAACAACCTCTTCGTCTTCCTCGAGCGGCGGGCAGACGGCGAGGACCGCCCGCCCGGCGGCAGGGCGAAGCGCGCGGTCCTCCATCTCTTCGCCCAACTCGACTGCTCGCCGCCCCACGCGGAGATCCGGATCTACAGCGACGGC
>JAHDVN010000408.1 GCA_023384635.1 Thermoanaerobaculia bacterium | reverse complement strand
GACCGCGCCGAGGTCACCCCCGAGCGGCTCGAGGCCTGGGTCCACGACGGCTGGGTCGACCTCCGGGAGGCGAACTGCGCGCGGTGGATCGAGCGTTTCGCCGCCATCCACCAGGAGATCGAGGCGATCCCGGCCGCGGAGTCGTCGAGCCGCCACCTGCGGACGCGCCGTTTCTGGGACGACGGGCGCGCCATCCAGCCCGGCAAGATCGCCGGCTGGATCCTCTCCACCGAGGAGCGCGGGGGACGGATCAAGCGCTGAGGCCGGAGGGGTCCTCTTGCCGGGCGCCCCGCTCCGCCGCCCGCACGGCGAGCAGTGCGGCGTCGGCGCGGCCCACCGTCCGCTCGAGCGTCTCCTCCCCCTCCCGCCGCGCCCAGCCGGCCGAGAGCCGCACCGCCAGCCCCTCGGCGCGGCGCACGCGGGCCGCCACCTCGGCGGTCGCCCCCGCGCTGCGCCCCACCAGGAGGACCAGGAACTCGTCGCCGCCGAAGCGCACCACGTGGTCCTCGCGCCGCACCTGCTCGCCGAGGAAGCGGGCGACGGCGCAGAGCAGGGCGTCACCGGCCCCGTGGCCGAGCCGGTCGTTGACCTGCTTGAAGCCGTCGATGTCGACCAGGATGACCCCCCAGGTCGCCGACCCGCTCTCGAAGCGCCCCGCGAACTCGGCGAGGAAGCGGCGGTTGAGCAAGCCGGTCAGAGCGTCGCGGCGGCTCGTCTCCACGAGCTGCCGCTCGAGCTCCTTGCGCGCCGTGATGTCGACCAGGATGCCGTGGAAGAGCGCCTCGCCAGTCTCCGGGTCGACCACGCGGTGACAGGTGTCGAGCACCGTGCGCCGCCCGCCGTCGGGGCGCACGATCTCGACCTCGAACTCGCGCACCGTCCCCTCGCGCTCCAGCAACTCGACCTGACGCGGGCGCTCGAAGGGCCGCGCCCAGAGGTCGGCCACCGAGACCGCCTGGAGCGCCTCGAGGGTGGGGTAGCCGAGGATCTCGAGCAGCGCCGGGTTCGCGTCGAGCACGCGCCCGCGCGCGTTGGTGATGTAGATCCCCTCGCGCAGCTCGCGCACGAACTGGCCGAGGGTGGCGGGGTCCTCGAGGCTGCGCAGGAAGCGTTCGTTCAAGGCGTGCCTCGGGCGGCGGGGCGGGAGGTCCGCGCTCTCGCGCCGCGCCGCGGCGCGTCTTGCGGGAAGGGCGGCGGCCTCCGTAAGCTCGCGCCACTCTCCACGAACCGCGGCGAGCACCGCGGCAGCGGCTCCGGCGCGCACTGCCGCGCGCCGCGAACAACCGGTGGGACGGCCATGTCCGAGACCAGCTTCTTTCAACAAGTATGCCAGAACTTCGACCGGGCGGCCGCGCTGACGAGCCACCATCCGCGCCTGCTCGAGCAGATCAAGGTCTGCAACAGCGTCTACCGGATGGCGTTCCCGGTGGAGAAGGACGACGGCACGATCGAGGTCGTCCACGCCTGGCGGGCCGAGCACAGCCAGCACAAGCTGCCGACCAAGGGGGGGATCCGCTACAGCCTCGGCGTCTCCGAGGACGAGGTGATGGCGCTCGCCGCCCTCATGACCTACAAGTGCGCGATCGTGAACGTCCCCTTCGGGGGCGCCAAGGGGGGCGTGCGCATCGACCGGAACCTGTTCTCTTCCAGGGAGTTGGAGAAGATCACGCGGCGCTACACCTACGAGCTCTTCCGCAAGGGATTCCTCGGTCCCGCCATCGACGTGCCGGCCCCGGACTACGGCACCGGACCGCGCGAGATGGCCTGGATCGCCGACACCTACCTCGCGCTCGCCCCGCACGACCTCAACGCGCTCGGCTGCGTCACCGGCAAGCCGGTCGGGCAGGGCGGGGTGCGCGGCCGCAAGGAGGCGACCGGGCGCGGCGTCGCCTTCGGCATCCGCGAGGCCTGCTCGGTGGCCGGCGAGATGCGAGCCCTCGGGCTCTCCCCCGGCCTCGCCGGCAAGCGCTTCGTCGTGCAGGGACTGGGCAACGTCGGCTACTACGCCGCCAAGTTCCTTGGCGAAGCTGGCGCCCTGCTGGTCGGGGTGGCCGAGATCGAGGGGGCGATCGCGAACCCAGACGGCCTCGACCTCGAGGCGGTCGTGCGGCATCGCCGCGCGACCGGCTCGCTCGCCGGGGCCCCGGGCGCGACCCCGCTCGCCCGCTCGGCCGACGCCCTCGAGCTCGACTGCGACATCCTCGTGCCGGCGGCGCTCGAGAACCAGATCACGGCCGAGAACGCGCCGCGCATCCGCGCCCGGATCGTGGCCGAGGGGGCGAACGGCCCCTGCACCGCCGAGGCGAGCTCGATCCTCGCCGCCCGCGGTGCGATGGTGCTGCCCGACATGTACCTCAACGCCGGCGGGGTCACCGTCTCCTACTTCGAGTGGCTGAAGAACCTCGAGCACGTCTCCTTCGGCCGCATGGAGCGCCGCTTCGAGTCCGGCACCAACCGCCGCCTGCTCGCCACCCTCGAGCGCCTGACCGGCCAGCAGCTCCCGGAGGAGGAGAAGGCGGCGTTCGAGGGACCGGACGAAGAGGACCTCGTCAACTCCGGGCTCGAGGAGACGATGGCCAACGCCTTCCACGAGATCCGCGAGATCCGCGCGCGGCTCGGGGCCGGGGTCGACCTGCGCACCGCCGCCTTCGTGAGCGCCATCGACAAGATCGCCACCACCTACGGCGCGTTCGGGATCTTCCCGTAGAGACCGCACCCCACGAAGAGGAGAGAGAGAGGAGGAGGACGTGCAGTACCGCTTCGGTCTCGTGCTCTCGGGCGGCGGCATCCGCGCCGTCGCCCAGGCCGGGGTGCTCGCCGCACTCGCCGAGGAGGGGATCGAGCCGGACTGCGTCTCGGGAACCAGCGCCGGGGCGCTGGTCGGGGCGCTCCACGCCGCCGGCCGCACGCCGCGGGAGATCGTCGACTTCTTCGCGCTGCGCAGCCCCTTCAAGCTCACGAACTTCGCCCTCGGCAAGCCGGGCTGGATCGACGCCGACAAGATCGTCGCCGACTTCGGCGAGTCGTTCCCGGACGACTCGTTCGCGGCACTCGGCACGCGCCTCTTCGTCACCG
>JAHDVN010000407.1 GCA_023384635.1 Thermoanaerobaculia bacterium | reverse complement strand
AGGAGCCCCCCGCCGACGGCGGCGCCGAGCACGCGGTCGCCGGCGAGCGTCTCCGGGCGCAGGAAGAGATCGAGCGGGAGCGGTCCCCCGCGGTCGAGCCCGATCCAGACCACTCCGGCGGTGCCGAGCAGCAGGTAGAAGCCCGCCGCCAGCGGCAGCAGCGGCCTCAATCCTCGAACCGCCGCCCGGTCGCCGCCCAGTCGGCGAGGAAGCGCTCGACGCCGGCGTCGGTGAGCGGGTGGCGGTAGAGCTGCTCGAGCACCTTGAACGGGATCGTCGCCACGTCGGCGCCCAGCGCCGCGGCCTCGACCACGTGCATCGGGTGGCGCACCGAGGCGACCAGCACCTGCGTGTCGAACGGATAGTTGCCGTAGATCTCGACGATTTCGCCGATCAGGCGCATGCCGCTCTCGCCGACGTCGTCGAGGCGCCCGACGAACGGCGACACGTAGGCGGCCCCGGCCTTGGCGGCGAGGAGAGCCTGCGCCGCCGAGAAACAGAGGGTCACGTTGCAGCGGATCTTCTCCGCCGCGAACGAACGCACCGCCGAGAGCCCCACCGGCGTGAGCGGCACCTTCACCACGACGTTCGGCGCCAGGCCCGCCAGTCTCCGGCCCTCGTCGAGCATGCCGGCGAGGTCGGTCGCGAGCACCTCGCCCGAGACCGGCCCCGGCACCAGCCGCGCGATCTCCGCCACCGTCGGCAGGTAGGACTTCCCCTCCTTGGCGATGAGGGTCGGGTTCGTCGTCACCCCGTCGACCATCCCCCAGCCGAGGCCGGTCTCGATCTCACGGAGGTTGGCGGTGTCGAGGAAGAACTGCATGGTGTGGTCCTCGCTCTCGTGCTTCAGTCAGTGGATGGTGGTCTGCGGGCCCTCGTCGTCGGCCCCGCCGTTCTCCTCCTCGCGCTCGACGACCTTGGCGAAGGCGACGAGGCGGTCGGAGGGGTCGAGGTCGATGAGCTTGACGCCCTGGGTCGAGCGGCCGATCTCGCGGATGCCGTCGGTGCCGGTGCGGATGATCATCCCCTCCTGGGTGATGAGCACCACCTGGTCGCCGGCGACGACCAGGCGCACCCCGACCACGCGGCCGGTGCGCGCCGTGACCTTGAGGTTGATCACCCCGAGGCCGCCGCGCCCCTGCTCGCGGTACTCGGCGATCGGCGTGCGCTTGCCCAGGCCCCGCTCGGCCACGGTGAGGAGCGCTCCCTCCCGCTCGAGCACCTCCATGCCCACCACCCGGTCGCCCTTCCGCAGCGAGATGCCGCGCACCCCGTAGGTGGCGCGGCCCATCGGCCGGCAGTCGGTCTCCGGGAAGCGGATCGAGTAGCCCTCGGCGGTGGCCAGGAAGAGGTGTTTCTCGCCGTCGGTGATCTTGACCGCGAGCAGCCGGTCGCCCGCCTCGATGTTGATGCCGATGATGCCGCCGGCGCGCGGGTTGCCGTACTCGGCGAGCGCCGTCTTCTTGATCGTCCCGTTCTCGGTCGCGAAGACGAGGTAGCGGTCCACGGGGAAGTCGCGCACCGCCACCGTCGCCGCCACCCGCTCCTCGGCCGCGAGGTCGAGGAGGTTGACGATCGCCTTCCCCTTGGCCGCCGGGCCGGCCTGCGGAATCTCGTGCACCTTGACCCAGTAGACGCGCCCCGACTGCGTGAAGACGAGCAGGTAGCTGTGGGCCGAGGCGACGAAGAGGTGCTCGACGAAGTCGCCCTCCTTGGTCGCCATGCCGGTGCGCCCCTTGCCGCCGCGCAGCTGGGCGCGGTAGAGCGAGAGCGGCGAGCGCTTCACGTAGCCCGAGTTCGAGACCGTGATCACCATCTCCTCGTCGGCGATCATGTCCTCGATCGTGATGTCGTGCGTCTCGGGGACGATCTCGGTGCGCCGCGCGTCGCCGTAGCGCTCCTTGACCTCGGCCAGCTCGCGCTTGATCTCGGCGAGCAGCAGGGCGTCCGAGCCGAGGATGGCGCGCAGGCGGTCGATGAGCTGGAGCAGCTCCCGGTACTCGTCGACCAGCTTCTGGCGCTCGAGGCCCGTCAGGCGCTGGAGGCGCATGTCGAGGATCGCCTCGGCCTGCACCTGCGAAAAGCCGAAGACGCTCATCAGCCGCTCGCGCGCCACCGCGGGCGTCTCGCTGGCGCGGATGGTGGCGATCACCTCGTCGAGCACGTCGAGCGCCTTGAGCAGGCCCTCGACGATGTGCGCCCGCTCCTCGGCCTTGCGCAGGTCGTAGCGCGTGCGGCGGATCACCACCGTCTTGCGGTGGTCGAGGAAGTGGGCCAGCAGGTCGCGCAGGGTGAGCACCCGCGGCTGGTTGTCGACGATCGCGAGCAGAATGATCCCGAACGTCGACTGCATCTGCGTGAGCTTGTAGAGCTGGTTGAGGATGACCTCGGGGACCTCGCCGCGCTTGACCTCCAGCACGACGCGGATGCCGTCGCGGTCGCTCTCGTCGCGCAGGTCGGCGATCCCCTCGATCTTCTTCTCCCGCACCAGGTCGGCGATCTTCTCGATCAGCCGTGCCTTGTTGACCTGGAACGGAATCTCCGTGATCACGATCGCCTGCCGGTCGCCGCGGCGGCTCGTCTCCACCGCCGCGCGGGCCCGCATCTGGATGATCCCGCGCCCGGTCTCGTAGGCCTGGCGGATGCCGTCGACGCCGTGGATGAAGCCGGCGGTCGGGAAGTCCGGCCCGGGGAGCACGCGCATCAGCCGCTCGACCGGCGCCGAGGGCTCGTCGATGAGGAGGGCGAGCGCGTCGCACACCTCGCCCAGGTTGTGGGGCGGGATGTTCGTCGCCATCCCCACCGCGATCCCGGTCGCGCCGTTGACCAGCAGGTTCGGCACCTTGGCCGGCAGCACCAGCGGCTCGAGCTCGTTGCCGTCGTAGTTCGGCTGCCAGTCGACGGTCTCCTTGTCGATGTCGTCGCGCAGCATCTCCTCGGCGAAGCGCGTGAGGCGGACCTCGGTGTAGCGCATCGCCGCCGGCGGGTCGCCGTCGATCGAGCCGAAGTTGCCCTGGCCGTCCACCAGCGTGGCGCGCATCGAGAAGTCCTGCGCCATGCGCACCACGGTGTCGTAG
>JAHDVN010000406.1 GCA_023384635.1 Thermoanaerobaculia bacterium | reverse complement strand
CCCCGGCGGGGCCGGTCTGGACCGGCTCCTCCCAGCTCTCTCCGGCGAGGCGCGCGGTCACGAGGCGATAGGCGGCGATCTCGGAGTCGTAGCGGTTCCAGGCCGCGATCGCTCCGTCGGCGAGCGCCGCCACCGCGGGAGTGATGTCGGGCACCGCGTTGCCCGCGGCGAGGGGCCGCGGGGCGAGCCAGCGGCCGTCGACGAGGCGTGACCAGAGGATCTCGTCGTCCTCGCCGTCGAAGGCGCTCCAGAGGGCGAGGAAGCCGCCGCCGGGGAGCGGCGCCGCAGCGAGCGCCAGCTGGCTGCCGGGACCGGCAGGCGAGATCGTGACCGGTGGCCCGAAGCCGCTGCCGTCGAAGCGCGCCCAGCGCAAAGCGAGCGAGCGGCGCGAGTCGCCCTCGAACCAGAGGAGGCCCTCGCTGCGATCGCCGCTCGCCAGCCAGAGCGGCTCCGCGCGCGTCCTGCCGGCGCGCGGCTCGGGGGGTGCGATCCGGCGGATCTCGGTGCCGCTCCCCGCCAGGAGGACCAGCTCGGTCCCCCCCCCCTCGGCGGGGTGGGAGCCGGCGAGGAGCCAGCCGCCGTCGGCGAGCACCGCGGACTTCAGGTGCGTTCCCGCGGGCAGCTCGGCGCTGACGAGCGCCTTCTCGCCCGACTCGACGCGGACGCCGGAGGAGACGGGGAAGAAGTGCACTGCGCGCTCGCCCGCCCGGGCTGCGAGCGGCTCCTCGGGCGCCGCCGCCGTGGCTGCGGGAGCGAGCGGAAGGGCGGCGAGGAGAAGGAGGAAGAGGGAGTGGCGCATGGGGGGCGATTCTAGCAGCGCGTCCCGCCCGCTCACCCCCGGGCGGCGATCGCCGGACCGGAACGGAACGGGCCCGCTGGTATGATCCGCGCGCCATGCGGGCAGCGATTCTCGCGGTCGGTTCGGAACTCCTCGGGGAGGACCGCACCGAGTCGAACTCGCTGCGCCTCGCCAAGGTCCTCGCCGACCACGGCGTCGAGCTCGCGTTGAAGGTGGCGGTGGGGGATCGGGAGGCGGAGATCGCCGCGGAGGTGGCGCGCCTGATGGCCCGGCACGAGCTGGTGCTGCTCACCGGCGGCCTCGGCCCGACGGCCGACGACGTCACGCGGGAGGCGGTGGCGCGGGCGCTCGGGCGGGAGCTCGCGCACGACGCGGGCCTCGAGGAAGCGCTCCGCGCCCGCTACGCCGGCCTCGGCCGGCGGATGCCCGAGGCGAACCGCAAGCAGGCGGACCTGGTGGCCGGCGCGGTGCCGCTCGCGAATCGCCACGGCACGGCACCGGGCCAGCGGATCGATGCCGGCGACACCACCCTCTTCCTCTTCCCCGGCGTGCCGCACGAGCTCGAGGCGATGGTGGAGGCCGAGCTGCGCCCCTGGCTCCTCGCGCGCACCGGCGGCGAGGTGCGGGAGCGGATCACGGTGCGGACCGCCGGGCTGCCGGAGTCGGAGGTCGACGAGCTCCTGGGGCCCGTCTACGAGCGCTTTCCACGCGACCAGATCACCGTCCTCGGTGCCGCCGGAGAGGTGCGGGTGCGGCTGACCGCGGGCGGAGCGGCCGAGCCGCGGCGGGCCTTCCTCGCCGCGCTCCTCTCGGCGGTGCGGGAGGCGCTCGGCGAGGCGATCTTCGCCGAGTCGGAGAGCGCCACGCTGGAGGGGGCGGTCGGCGAGCTCCTGCGGGCGCGGGGGGCGACGCTGGCGGTGGCCGAGTCGTGCACCGGCGGTCTCGTCTCCGAGCGCCTGACCAGAGTGCCGGGGGCGAGCGCCTTCCTGCTCGGCGGCACGGTCGCCTACGACAACGAGCTGAAATCCCGGTGGCTCGGGGTTCCGCCCGCGCTGCTCGCCGCCGAGGGCGCGGTGAGCGAGGCGGTGGCGCGCGCGATGGCCGAGGGGGTGCGGAGCCGCGCCGGCGCCGGCTACGGCTTGGCCCTGACCGGCGTCGCGGGTCCGGGGGGCGGCACCGAGGCCAAGCCGGTCGGCACCGTCGCCCTGGCGCTCGCGTTTCCCGGGCCGCCGCCCGGTGCCCTGTCGCGGCTGGTACGGCTTCCCGGCGACCGCAACCGGGTGCGCTGGCACGCGAGCCAGCTCGCCCTCGACCTGCTGCGCCGGCATCTCGAAGCCGGCCGGACCGGCTGACCCGGTGCGGCTCTTCGTGGCGATCGCCATCCCGGAGGGGCACCGCCGCGCCCTCGCGGCGCGCCTGGCCGGGGCCGCGGCACGCGGGCCGCGGGCGCGCTGGGAGCGCGCGGAGAAGCTGCACCTCACGCTGCGCTTCCTCGGCGAGGTCGACGCGGGGCGGGTCGAGGCGCTGGCCGCGGCGCTGCGCGCGGCGGTCGCGCCACTCGCCCCGTTCGCGGCGCGGCTGGCCTCGGCGGGGGCCTTCCCGTCCGCCCGGCGGGCCCGCGTGCTCTGGCTCGGCGTGGAGGCGGGGCATCCGCTCGCGCGGCTGTGGGCTGCGGTCGACGAGGCCTGCCGGCCGTTCGCGGAGCGGCCGGAGGAGCGGGCCTTCCACCCCCATCTGACGCTCGCCCGCTGCGACCCGCCGTGGGACGAGAGGGCGGTGGAGCGGTTCGCCGCGGCGCTCGGCGCTCCGGCGCCGGCGCCGTTCGCGGTCGCGGCGGTGTCGCTCGTCGAGAGCCGGCTGGGACCGGGGGGATCGCGGTACCGGGAGGTCGCGCCGCTGCCGCTCGGCGGCGACGGCGAGGGTGCGGGAGAGGAAGGGAGGAAGGGATGATGCCGATCGGAGTTCTCGGCGCCGGCTCGTGGGGCACGGCGCTCGCGGTCCACTACGCGGCCCAGGGGCAGGAGGTGCGTCTCTGGGCGCGCCGCCGCGAGGCGGCGGAGGCGCTGGCCGCGGCGCGGACGAACGAGGCGTACCTGCCCGGCGTCCACCTGCCGGAGAGCCTGCGGGTCACGGCGGACCTCGGGGCCGTCGTGGCCTGCGATCCGATCCTGGTGGTGGTCCCCTCCCACGGCTACCGGGAGGTGCTGCGGGAGGTGCTGCGGCGCCTCGACCCGGCGCGGCCCCACGCCCTGGTCTCCGCCACCAAGGGCATCGAGCTCG
>JAHDVN010000405.1 GCA_023384635.1 Thermoanaerobaculia bacterium | reverse complement strand
TCAAGGTGCCGATGTTCCCGTTCCACACCTGGCTGCCCGACGCCCACGTCGAGGCGCCCACCGGAGGCTCGGTGGTCCTGGCCGGGATCCTCCTCAAGCTGGGCACCTACGGCTTCCTGCGCTTCGCCATGCCCCTCTTCCCGGTCGCCTGCCGCGAGCTCACCCCCTGGCTGATCGGCGCGGCGCTCGTGGGCATCGTCTACGGCGCCCTGGTCGCGTGGGTGCAGGACGACATCAAGAAGCTGGTCGCCTACTCCTCCATCGCCCACCTCGGCTTCGTGATGCTCGGCCTGCTGGCGATCGACCTGCTCGCCTGGCAGGGGGCGCTCCTGCAGATGGTCAACCACGGCCTCTCCACCGGCGCGCTCTTCCTCCTCGTCGGCATGCTCTACGACCGCCGGCACACGAAGAAGTTCGCCGACTTCGGCGGCCTGGCCAAGGTGATGCCCTGGTTCGCCTTCTTCCTCGCCTTCTCGGCCCTCGCCTCGGTCGGCCTGCCCGGCCTCAACGGCTTCGTCGGCGAGTTCCTGATCCTCGTGGGCACCTACCGCGCCGGCCTGCAGTGGCAGGCCATCGTCGGCGCCTTCGGCGTCATCCTCGCCGCCGTCTACCTCCTGCGGATGCTGCACGAGACGCTCTTCGGACCGATCCGCAAGGAGGAGAACCGCAACCTCCCGGATCTCTCGCTGCGCGAGGTGGCGGCCCTTGCTCCGCTCTGCATCCTGATGCTCTGGATCGGCGTGGCGCCGCGGCCCTTCCTCGCCCCGAGCGAGGCGGCGCTGCGCGCCACTCTCACCGAGTACCGCGCCGGCCTGGAGCGCCCGCCGGTCACCCGACCGGTGCTCCGTCCCTCGCCCGGAGCGGTGGCGCTGGCCGGCCAGGGCCTTCCCGGGGGCCAGCCCGGAACGACGGGGCGGACCACGCCATGAACGACCCCAACGCCTTCCGGATCCTCATCCCCACCTCCGACCTGGCGGCGCTCGCGCCGGAGATCTGGCTCGCCGCCGCCGGGACCCTGCTGCTGCTCTTCGAGGCGTTCCTGCCCCGGCTGCGCCGCGCCGTTCCCTTCCTCGCCCTCGGCGCAGTCGGCGTCGCGGCCTGGCTGGTGGCGCAGCCCGCCGCGGCCCACGGCGCCTTCGGGGGTTTGGTGCGCGGTGACCTGCTCACGGTCGGCTGGTCTCAGCTCCTGCTCCTCGCCACCGCCCTCGCCCTGCTCGCCTCGCGGGATTTCCTCCGCCGCGAGCGGCTCGCTTCGGGCGAGTACGAGGCGCTCTTCCTCTGGTGCGCCGCCGGCCTGCTGCTGCTCGTCCGCTCGGCCGAGCTCCTGACCCTCTTCCTCGCGCTCGAGCTGCTCTCGCTCTGCCTCTACGCCCTCGCCGCCTTCAACCGGGGCTCGGCCTGGTCGACCGAGGCGGCGATCAAGTACTTCCTGATGGGCGCCTTCGTGAGCGCCTTCGTGCTCTACGGGATCGCTCTCGTCTACGGTCAGACCGCGGCCACCTCGTTCGCCGGGATCGCGGAGCGGATCGCATCCGGAGTCGACTCGCCGGCGCTGCTGATCCTCGGCTTCCTCCTCCTCGTCGCGGGGTTCGGCTTCAAGATGAGCATGGTGCCGTTCCACGCCTGGGCACCGGACGTCTACCAGGGGGCTCCCTCCCCCTTCGTGGCGTTCCTCTCCGTGGCGCCCAAGGCGGCAAGCGCCTTCGTCCTCGCGACCCTCCTGGTGCTGCTCGACGGGTCGGTGATCTCGGACAGGTGGCCTTCGCTCGTCGCGCTGCTGGCGGTGGCGTCGATGGCGGTCGGCAACCTCTTCGCGCTGGTGCAGCGGGACATCAAGCGGATGCTCGCCTACTCGGGCATCGCCCACATGGGCTACGCCGTGATCCCGCTCGCCGCGATCGGCGGCACCACCGAGTTCTGGCGCCCGCTCTTCGTCTACCTCGTCGCCTACGTGCTGATGAACGCCGGCGCGTTCGCCATCGTGTCGGTGCTCTACCGCCGGGTCGGCGAGCAGCACTCGATCGCCGACCTGGGGGGCTGGGGCTACCGCTTCCCGCTGCTCGGCATCTGCCTGACGATCTGCCTGCTCTCGCTCGCCGGGATTCCGCCCACCGCCGGCTTCCTCGGCAAGTACCTGGTCTTCCTGCACGCGATCGGCCACGGCCAGCTCTGGCTGGCGCTGGTCGGCATCGCCGCCGCGCTGGTGGGCGTCGTCTACTACCTGCGGGTCGTCTACGTGCTCTACATGAAGCCCGAGCAGGCCGAGCCCGAGGTCACGCCCCGCTGGACCGGCAACCTCGCGGCGATCGCGGCGGCGGCGGGGAGCCTCGCGGTGGGAATCTGGCCCGAGCGCCTGCTCGGCTGGATCGAGACGGCGGTCGCCAGCCTCGCCCGCTAGGGTGCGCGGCCGGCCTCCCGGGCTTCCTCGCCCGGGTCCTCGCTCCGGAAGAAGGTGAGCGCCGTCTCGCCGTAGAGGCGCCGGTCGACCGCCGCGAGGCCGCCGGCCCGCTCCGGCAGGCGCTCGCGGCGGGAGTGCTCGGCGGCGAGCTCGGCGTCCGGGGCGAGCAGCGGCGCGACGCCGGCCAGGAGCTCCCCCCACCCCGGGAAGGCATACGGCGGATCGGCGAAGACCAGCCCGAGCCGCCCGGCCCAATCCGGGGCGAGGCGGCCGAGCCCGGCCGGGAGCCGGAGGCGCAGGGTCCGGCACCGCTCGTCCATGCCGAGCGCGGCCGCGTTCCGGCGCAGTGCGGCGACCGCGCGCTCCGACGACTCCACGAAGAGCACCCGTTCGGCCCCCCGCGCGAGCGCGTCGAAGCCGACGGCGCCGGAGCCGGCGAACAGATCGAGCAGGGTCGCGCCAGGCAGGCGCTCGTGCCAGCGGGAGAGCAGGGCCTCACGCGCCCGCCCGGTCGTCGGCCGGGCGCCGGCCGGCACCTCGAGCCGCCGGGGGCCCCCCCCCCCCCCCCCCCCCCCCCCCCCCCCCCCCGGGGGCCCCCCCCCCCCCCCCCCCCCCCCCCCGCCCCCCCCGGGGCGGCGCGGCGGGAAGGTGGAGTCTCGTGACCTCGACTCCTACGGGGGAGGTGGTGCGAAGG
>JAHDVN010000404.1 GCA_023384635.1 Thermoanaerobaculia bacterium | reverse complement strand
AGGCCGACTTCCTCCAGCGCTATCTGCTCCTCGCGCTCGCGAGCGGGCTCGCCGAGCGCGTCGACTGGTGGCAGCCGATCGCCAAGGGCTACGGCCTCGTCGACCCGCTCCCGGACGGCGGCCTGCGCCGCCGCCCGGCCTTCGCCGCGCTGGCCCACCTCGCCCGCCTCCTCGACGGGGCGACCTGCGAGGGGCGGGAAGTGGCCGCGCCGCCGGCCTGGCTCTTGCGCCTGCGGCTGCGCGAGGGTGCCCTCGCCTGGGCAGGCTGGAGCGCCGGGCCGGAGGTCGAGGTGGAGCTCCCCTGCCGCCCCCTCCGCGCGCTCGGGCGCGGGGGCGAAGAGCTGCCCCTGCCCCGGGGAACGCGGGTGCGGCTCGGCGCCTCGCCCCGCTACTTCCTCGCGCCGCCGGACGACGGGACCCGCGCGGTGTGAGCCGCCCGGCCGGCCTGCGCTACGCTCGGCAGGCGCCGCCGCTCCCTCCGGCGGCCCGCACCCCCGGAGACCGCGCGATGTCGAAGTCCTGCTCGTTCGTCACCCTCCTCCTCCTGCTCGCCCCGGCGCCGGATCCCGCGGCCGCGAGCGACGGGCTGCGGCGGACGGCCGTGGTCTCCGTCGTGGAGCGGGTCTCGCCGTCGGTGGTGAACATCTCGGCCGAGGCGATCGTGCGCGAGGCCGACCCGTTCTTCGGGCGCTTCTTCGGCGGCCGGGCGCGGCGGGCGCAGTCGCTCGGATCGGGGCTGATCGTCGACCCCTCGGGGCTCGTGGTGACCAACGCGCACGTCATCGAGGGGGCCTCGCGGATCGCCGTCACCACCCTCGACGGGCGGGAGCTGGAGGCCGAGGTGCTCGGCTCGGACCGCGGGGCCGACCTCGCTCTCCTCAAGGTCGCCGGACGCGGGCTCCCCGCCACGCCGCTGGGCTCGAGCGCCGATCTCGCGATCGGCGAGACGGTGCTGGCGATCGGCAACCCGTTCGGCCTGAGCCACACGGTGACCTCCGGGGTGCTGTCGGCGCGCGGCCGCTCGGTCCCCTCCGAGAGCGGCGAGCTCGTCTACACCGACTTCCTGCAGACCGACGCCTCGATCAACCCGGGCAACTCGGGCGGACCGCTGGTGAACCTCGCGGGGAGCGTGATCGGCATCAACACCGCGATCGTGCAGGGGGCCAACGGGATCGGCTTCGCGATCCCGGCCGATCGCGCCCGGCGGGTGGTCGAGGACCTGCTGCGCTTCGGCGAGCTCCAGCCCCTCTGGACCGGCCTGCGCCTGGTCACCCTCGATCCGGAGCTGGCGCGCCGGGAGGGCTTCGCCGTGGGGCGCGGCGCCTACGTCGAGAAGGTCTTCCCCGGCTCGCCGGCGGCCGCCGCCGGGCTCGCCCCCGGGGACATCGTGGTCGCGGTGGCGGGTCAGCCGGTGCTGCTGCGCGAGGACGTGGCGACCGCCTTCTCCTCCTCGCCGCCCGGCACCGAGCTCGCGCTGGAGGTGCGGCGGGGAGAGGAGTCGCTGCGGCTGCCGCTCGCCGCGGTGCGGCCGCCGCGCGGCCTGGGGCTCGCGCTCCTGGCCGAGCTGGTGGGGATCGAGGTGGAGGCCGACCCGCGCCGCGAGGGACTGGTGATCGGGCGCGTCGCCCCCCGCTCGCCGGCGGCGCGGCGTGGCGTCGAGCCGGGGGACCTGCTGCTCGGCGCGGGGGGCCGCAAGACCGGGGACTTCGAGGCGCTCTCCCGGGAGGTGCTCCGCGCCATCGACCGCGGCGGCCTGCTGCTCGTGGTCGGCCGCGGGCGCTACGCCTACAACCTCACCTTCCCCCTCTGAGGCGGGCGGCGCGCCCGAGTCCCGCCCGCCGGAGCCCGAGCGATGGGGAACCTCTTCGCGCTGCTGACCGCGCTCGCCTGGGCGGGGGCGGTGATCCTCCTGAAGCGCGCCGGGGAGAGCGTGCCGCCGTTCGCGCTCAACGTCTTCCGCGTCGGCGTCTCGACGGCGCTCCTCGTCCCCACCGTGATCGTGGCGGGCCAGGCGGGCTGGCGGCCGGTCTCCGCGGCCGACGTGCCCCTCCTCTTCGCCTCGGGGATCATCGCCATCGCGATCTCCGACACCCTCTTCCACGCCAGCCTGAACATGGTCGGAGCGGGGATCTCGTCGATCGTCGACTGCCTCTACCCGCCGCTCACCGTGCTCTTCGCCTGGACCCTCCTCGGCGAGCGCCTCTCCGGCCGCCAGTTCCTCGGCATGGCGCTGGTGCTCGGCGGCGTCCTCGTCGCCGCCCGGCACGCCCCGCCCCACGGCGCGACGCGGCGGCGGATCGTGCTCGGCTCGCTCCTCGGGGTGCTCGCGATGGCGGCGCTGGCGCTGGGGATCGTGATCGCCAAGCCGGTGCTCGACCACTCGCCGGTGCTCTGGGCGACCGCGACGCGGCAGGTCGGCTGTCTGCTCGTGCTGGGGCCCATCGCCCTCGCCTCTCCCCGGCGGCGCGAGATCCTCGGTCTCTTCCGGCCCTCGCCGGCCTGGCGCTTCATGTTGCCGGGGGCGCTGCTCGGCTCCTACGTCTCCCTCATCCTCTGGATCGCCGGCATGAAGTACACCAAGGTCGGGGTCGCCGCGATCCTGAACCAGTCGAGCGTCATCTACATCCTGATCCTCGCCGCGCTCTTCCTCGGCGAGCCGTTCACCCGGCGCAAGGTCACGGCCTCGGTTCTGGCGCTCGCCGGGATCCTGCTGGTCACGATCTAGGGTCGCTTCGGCCCGCCGCGATCCATAACCGGCGGGCGATGAAACCACCCGCAGGGGTGTCCCCTCTCCCCGCCCCACGGCGCGGCATAAACCGATCATTTGGGTCGCATATATGCCACCTCTCGGGGCGCAATCTGTCGGCTGGCGCGGTCCCGCCGGGGCGAGACCGCCGCCCTGACCTGGAGGAGGAGAACGGATGCGACGAAGGAGATGGAGCAGGGCGTGGCTCGCCACGGCGCTGCTCCCGCTCGCCCTGCTGGCGTTCGGCGGGGCGGCGTGGGCGCGAGGGGCGCCGGACGAGGCGCCGGCGGCCGTGCCGGTGGGGTCCGAGGCGTGCGCGGACTGCCACGAGGAGACGGTCAAGGGAAT
>JAHDVN010000403.1 GCA_023384635.1 Thermoanaerobaculia bacterium | reverse complement strand
CACCGCTGCTTCGAGAAGATGTCGGAGACCCACACCTGGCAGCAGGTGATCCCGTTCACCGACCGCCTCAACTACTGCTCGTCGTTCATCAACAACGTCGCCTACTGCCGTACGGTGGAGCAGATGCTGGGCGTCGAGGTGCCGGCGCGGGCGGTGTGGGCCCGCACCATCCTCTCGGAGTTCTCCCGCATCATGGACCACTGCGTCGCCAACGGCTCGACCTTGGTCGACTGCGGGGCGCTGACGAACTTCTGGTACTTCTTCCAGGTGCGCGAGGAGGTCTACGGGCTCCTGGAGTCGGTCTGCGGGGCGCGGCTCACCGTCTCGGCCTGCCGCATCGGCGGCCTGCTGGCCGACCTGCCGCCCGACTTCGTGGCGCACTGCCGCCGGCTCCTCGAGATGATGCCGCCGTTCATCGAGGACGTCGAGAAGCTGATCGACAAGAACCGGATCTTCATGGACCGCGCGGTCGGAATCGGCGCGATCACCGGCGAAGAGGCGGTCAACTGGGGCTGGACCGGCCCCTGCCTGCGGGCCTCGGGAGTCGGCTACGACGTGCGCAAGGCGCACCCCTACGACCTCTACGACACGGTGGAGTGGGAGGTGCCGGTGCTCAACGGCGGCGACGTCTACGACCGCTACCGTCTGCGCATGCTGGAGATCCGCCAGTCGATGGCGATCATCCGCCAGCTGCTCGACCGCGGCATGCCCGAGGGGCCGTACGTCGTCGACGACCCGCACGTGGCGCTGCCGCCGAAGGACGCCTGCTACAACCAGATGGAGTCGATGATCTACCACTTCAAGCTGATCATGGACGGCATCCAGGTCCCCGCCGGCGAGCGGTACGTCGCCACCGAAGGGGCCAACGGCGAGCTCGGCTTCTACATCGTGAGCGACGGTTCGGGGCACCCGTACCGGGTCAAGGTGCGGCCGCCCTGCTTCCCGATCTTCTCGACCTTCTCCCGCCTGATGCAGGGGCACACCGTGTCGGACGTGATCGCCACCCTGGGCGGGCTCAACATCATCGCCGGAGAGCTGGATCGATGAGACCCGAGGCCCTCGACCTGCCGGGCGTCCAGGAGCATCCGCGCACCCTGGCGCCGCGGCGCATGACGCTCGCCGAGAAGCTCTACCTGCCGCTGCTGCCCGGCCTGCTGGTGACGATCCGGCACTTCTTCGGCAATCTCTTCCGCACCCGCAAGTCGTACACCATCGAGTACCCCGAGCAGCGGCGGCAGTACAGCCACCGCTACCGCGGTCACCACATCCTGACCACGCGCCCGGACGGCTCGGTGCGCTGCGTCGCCTGCTACCTCTGCGCCACCAACTGCCCGGCCGACTGCATCCACATCGAGGCGGCCGAGCAGCCGGACGTCAACGTCGAGAAGTACCCGGTCGTCTACGAGATCGACATGCTGCGCTGCGTCTTCTGCGGCTACTGCGTGGACGCCTGCCCGGAGGAGGCGATCATCATGTCGAACAACTACGACATGGCCTTCTACAGCCGGGAGCAGTCGATCGTGGGCAAGGCCGACCTCATGAAGCCGTACACCTTCGACGCGACGAAGCTCGGCTACCGCCCGTACTATCCCGAGGAGGCCGGCGAGCGCGCGGCGATGCGCCGCCAGGCGTTCGACCTCGTGGCCGCGGCGCGCGGCCGCGCCGCGGAGCCGCCCGCCGCAGCCTGAGCCTGCCCCCGAGGCTGGCCGCCTCCCGCCCCGCGGCCCGGTCCGCGGGGCGATGCGGCCCACCCGCCGAGGCGGGGGCCCCCGGGGAACCGAGTGCTAGACTGCAGATCCGTGCAGTAAGACCCCACAACGCCAAGGAGTTACGAGACATGACGGCGTCAACCACCGAGCCGGGGGCCGTAGCCCATCGCGAGGTCGAGCGCAAGAAGCTGGAGGACGTGGTCATCCGCTTCGCCGGCGACTCGGGCGACGGGATGCAGCTGACCGGAACCCAGTTCACGAACACCTCGGCGCTGGCCGGCAACGACCTCGCCACCTTCCCCGATTTCCCCGCGGAGATCCGCGCCCCCGCCGGCACGGTGGCGGGCGTCTCCGCCTTCCAGGTCCGGATCGCCGACTACGACATCCACACGCCGGGCGACGCCCCCGACGTGCTGGTGGCGATGAATCCGGCCTCGCTCAAGGTCAGCGTCAAGGACCTGAAGCCGAACGGGGTGCTGATCGTCAACATCGACGAGTTCGACGACCGCAGCCTGGCGAAAGCGGGCTACGCGAAGAACCCGCTGGAGGACGGCAGCCTCGAGCAGTTCCGGGTCTTCAAGGTCGACATCACGAAGCTCACCCGCGAGACGCTGAAGGACAGCGGCCTCGACGCCAAGAGCCAGGAGCGGTGCAAGAACTTCTTCGCGCTGGGGATGATCTACTGGCTCTTCTCCCGGCCGCTCGACGCCACCGTGCAGTGGGTCAAGGAGAAGTTCGGGAAGAAGCCGCAGCTCGCCGACGCCAACATCGCGGTGCTCAAGGCGGGCTGGAACTACTGCGACATCACCGAGCTCTTCCAGGTCCGCTACGAGGTCGAGCCGGCGAAGCTCGCCCCCGGCACCTACCGCAACGTGGTGGGCAACACCGCGATCGCGCTCGGCTTCGTCGCCGCCAGCCGCCGCTCGGGGCTGCCGCTCTTCCAGGGCGCCTACCCGATCACGCCGGCCTCCGAGGTGCTGCACGAGCTGTCGCACTACAAGAACTACGGCGTGACCGTCTTCCAGGCGGAGGACGAGATCGCCGCCATGTGCGCCACCATCGGCGCGGCCTACGGCGGCTCGCTCGCGGTCACCGCCACCAGCGGCCCGGGCATGGCGCTCAAGATGGAGGCGATCGGGCTCGCGATCATGACCGAGCTGCCGATGGTGATCGTCAACATCCAGCGCGGCGGCCCGTCCACCGGCCTGCCGACCAAGACCGAGCAGGCCGACCTCTTCCAGTCGATGCTCGGCCGCAACGGCGAGGGCCCGCTGCCGGTGCTGGCGGCCTCCTCTCCGGCCGACTGCTTCGACTGCGCCATCGAGGCGTGCCGCATCGCGCTGAAGTACATGACCCCGGTGATCCTGCTCTCGGACGGCTACCTCGCCT
>JAHDVN010000402.1 GCA_023384635.1 Thermoanaerobaculia bacterium | reverse complement strand
ACACCCCCGCGAGGTAGTTCGCGCCGGTGAGCACGGCCCCGGCCACTCCCCCGGCGAGCGCGCACTCCCCGGTGACCGCGAGCGGCACGGTGACGCTGCCGGTCGGCGCGATGCTGCCGCGGACAGTGAAGGTCGCCACCCCCGCGGGCTCGGCGATCCGCGACGGCGCGGGCGGGTCGACCACCACCGCGCCGGTGAAGATCGCCTGCGCGAACTGCGAGAAGCCAGTGACCACGCCACAGACGACGTTGCCCACCGTGTCGAGCGAGGTGGTGACGTCGACGAAGACGCCCCCCTCCTCGTGCAGCAGCTTCACGTTGGCCTCGTCCTGGGGTGTCATTCCCGTGTCGTCGTAGGAGAAACAGACCTCGATCGGCCCGGAGAAGGTCGCGCTGGTGGTCACGTCGTAGTAGACCGGCGCCCCACCCGGCAGGCTCACCTGGAAGTCCGCCGGCACCGTCACCGAGGAGACGTTCGACGAGGTCACCGTGGTCGAACCGCCGCCGCTGACGTTCGAGAAGTCGATCGAGGTTCCGGGCGACGGACTGATCGTCTCCGGGTCGCCGGGGGGTGTGACGAGACCGGGGGAGGGCGTCGGGACGCCGAGGTTGATACCCGCACCGGTGGTGGTCACGACCTCGTTCAGGTTCGGGCTGCCCGGTTTCCGGTCGACGATCGCGATCATCCCGGCCGAGGCCGAGTTGACGTAGAGCCAGTTGCCGTCCGGACTCGGCACGGGCACGCCGGCCGAGCCGCCGATGGGAACGGTCACGGCGGTGGCCGCCTCGGTCCCCTCCGCCGCCGCGACAGCGGAGACTCGGCTCGCCTCGACGGCCGGCATCGGGCTCCCGTGCGGACGCAGGCGGGCGCTCCCGGCATCCACCTCGTAGAGCTGCACGAGGTCCTCCTGTGAGGCCCCCCAGGGCAGCGCGACGGAGGCCACGTGCGGCGCACCGGCGCGCGCGAGGGCGAGGTCGATCACGTAGACGACGCCCGTCGCGCGCGCCCCGACGTAGAGGGTGCCGCCGTCCGGCGAGACGGCGATCCCCCACGGCTCCGGACCGCTCCCCGGCAGGGGAATCGGCGCCTGCTCGGTGAGGTCAGCTCCGTTTGCCGGGTTGATCGCGAAGACGCGGACCTGGTTCTCGCCGTTCGAGATCCAGTAGAGCGTGCTGCCGTCGGGCGCGAGCGCCGCCTGAACCACCTGGAACTGCGGCTGCCCCGAAACGTTCAGGTAGGTGATGTCCGTCGCCGGGTCGACGTAGTCGGGGTCGGCGTGGGCGCCGAGGTGGACCACCGCGATCCCGGGGTCGGCGCGGCTCGCGAGGTAGAGCCAGTGGCCGTCGGGGGAGAGCATCGACGAGTAGACGACGAGGCAGTCGCCGCCGTGCCACATCGGGATCCGGCTGATCCCCTGCTGCAGGGCGTGCTGCGCCGGGTCGACACCGTCGAAGAAGGGAAAGTCGGTGGTTCCGGCGTCGGCGTCGGTGTCCACCGGCACCGGCGGCCGCGCCTCGAGATCGAGCACCGTGAGCCAGCAGATCGTGCTGTTGATGTAGGCGCGCCGGCCGTCGGAGCTGACCTCGATCTCGCGCGGGTAGTAGCCCGCGTAGACGCTCTGGATCGGCTCGTTCCAGTCCCAGCCGAGCGCCGGATCGGCGACGATCGAGTGCACCCGCACCGAGCCGTCGATGTAGCCCGGCACCAGCATCAGGCGGCCGTCGGGAGTCACCGCCGGCGCCTGCGGCCCCTGGGCGGTGTCGAAGACCGACAGGACTTCGTTCGCATTCGCGGCGTTGACCTCGACCATCCGGCTGACGGGTGAGCCCGGGGCGTAGAGCTTCGAGCCGGGGAGGAACTGCGGCGGGTTGACGACGCGCAGGCCGTCGAACGCCGCCATCGCGCCGCTGCCGTCCACGACGATGAGCGTCGGATCGCCGGCCGGCGTGAGCACCGGCACCGTGGCGGTCACCGAGGTCGCCGTCACCGGCCCGAGCGCGAGCCGCTCCTGGCCGAGGAAGGCGTGCGTCGTTCCCCCGAGATCGCTGCCGGTGATGGTCAGGGTGCGCGGCGCTCCGTTGACGATCAGGCGCTCCTCGGGCGGCAGCGCGCCCGCCACCACGGCGTCGGCGATCGCCGGCCCGGCCGGCGGCGCCGGCGGGACGAGGCGCACCGAGAGGCTCATCGCCTGGCAGACGTTCGCCGCCGGGTCGACCGCCACCGCGGCGAGCTCCGCACCGGGCAGGCCGGCGGCCAGGGCCGCGAGGTCGTAGGCCCGGAGCCGGCACTGGTCGAAGCCGCGGGCCGCGATCTCCCCACCCTCCTGGAGGAGGTAGAGGTAGTCGCTGGAGAGCGAGGGGACGAGCTCCATCATCTCGTTGTCGAAGACGGCGTCCACCGCGGTCACCGGTACGATCTGCTGCGGCCCGTCGAGCAGCGGCACTGCGAGGTCGAAGACCAGGAGCTCGTTCTGGTACTCGATGCCCGAGTAGGAGTTCGTGGCGGCGAAGGCGCGGGGGCCCGACGGCGTGTCCTGGGCCCAGACGGCGCGCACCCGGCGCCGCCAGCCGGTCGCCGGGTACGAGCCGTACCACTCGCGCCGGTTCGCGAGATCGGGCAGGCCACTGGCGAGGGGAACGAGCACCAGGTCGCGGCGGGCGAGAGCCAGCCAGTCGCCGCCGCCGAACTGGACGAATCGCATGGAGAGCCAGGGCCCGGTGCCACCCGCGCTCGGCGGAACGGTGTAGCTGCCGAGCAGCGCGGGCGCCGACGGCGTCGAGACGTCGAAGACGCGGATCGTCGACTCCGGCTGGCCGATGGTGCGGCTGGCGAGGTAGAGGCGGTCGCCGGCCGGGTTCGCGACCAGCGACTCGTGGCTCTCCGAGGTCGGTAGCAGGATGCGTCCCGGCAGGTCCTGGAGGAAGGTCGCGCTCGCTGGATCGAGGTCGTAGACGGTGAGATGGGGCGCCGCGCCCCAGACCTTCTTGCCGTCCGGCGCGACCACGAACGAGCTCGCTCCTCCACCGTCGCCGCGGATCAGCGGCTGCTCCTGGCCGCTCGCCGGGTCGGTGACGCTCAGCGCGAGAGACGGACCCCAGT
>JAHDVN010000008.1 GCA_023384635.1 Thermoanaerobaculia bacterium | reverse complement strand
TCGCCGAGGGCTTCGACCACCACGTGCCCAAGGGCTACGTCTACTTCGCGATGGCCTTCTCGCTCGGCGTCGAGATGCTCAACCTCCGACTGCGCGACCGCGAGGTGGCGCCGGTCGAGCTGCGCCGCCGCGTGGTCGGGAGCGCCGGGGCCGGAGGCCGGCGGCGCCCGTAGCGGCGGCGCCCCTTGCGGCAGAGGGGCGATTCCGTCACCATGAATCGGCAGGTCAGGGGTAGCGTGCCCGGCGCTGCCGCTCCCTGGCCTGCCCTCGCGGCACCTCCGCCGCCGTCCGACGAAAGGAGCAGCACCATGCAGATCACCGACGTCCTCGCCCAGATGGGCGGTCTCCAGTCGATGGCCCGCGAGCTCGGTGTGAGCGAGCGACAGGTCGAGAGCGGCGCCGCCGCTCTCCTGCCGGCCATCCTCGGCGGCTTCAAGCGGCAGGCGAAGGCACAGCCGACGGGCCTCGAGGGGCTCGGTGGCCTGCTCGGGCAGCTCGGCGGCGGCGGCCTCCTCGAGGAGGTGCTGGCTCCGCGCCCGACCAACGTGAACCAGGGCAACGACGTGCTGGCACAGATCTTCGGCTCGAAGGACGTCAGCCGCACGGTGGCCCAGCAGGCCTCCGCGCAGTCCGGCCTCGACCCGGCGCTGCTGAAGAAGATGCTGCCGATGCTCGCCATGCTGGTGGCCGGCTTCATGGCCAAGACGCAGGGCGGTGGCGCGGCGGCGCCCGCCGGCGGTGGCGGCGGGCTCGGCGGGCTGCTCGGCGGTCTGCTCGGCGGCGGCCCGCGCGGCGGCGCGACCGCGGAGCCGGCGAGTGGGCTCGGCGGGCTCGCCTCGATGCTCGACTTCGACGGCGACGGCAACCCGCTCGACGACATCCTGCAGATGGCCGGCAAGGCGCTGCGCTAGCCGGCCCCCCGGTCCGGCGGACCGGTCCCGCGCCGCGCCGGGCCCGGCTGCTCGGAGGCGGCCTCGAGGAAGTCGTGAACGGCGCGGTCGAGGGCCGCGCCCACCTCGGCCGAGATCGGGCTGCCCAGCCCGGTGCGCGCGGGCTCGACGACCAGGATGTGGACGGTCATCGGCCGCCGGGCCACGAGGTAGGCGGTCAGGACCCCGAGCGCCGGATCGTGGGTCGAGCTGCCCGCCGGCGCGAGGGCATCCGCAGCGAGCAGGCGCAGAGTGCCCGGCGGCTCGCCGAGGCGCCCGATGTCCGCGAGCAGGAGAACCTCCGCGCCGGAGCGGACGATCGGGCCGGTGAGGCTCTCGGGGGCGGTGCCGCCGTCGAGCGCCGGCATCCCCTCGGCGGCGAGGCGCCGCGCCAGCAGGGGGCCGAAGGCGTCGTCGCCGCGCAACTCGCTGCCCACTCCGACCAGCATCCAGGGGCGTGCGAGCAGCGGCGCCAGCGCCGCGGCGAGCGTCACCCCAGCGGGCCCCACTCGTCGAGCAGGGTCACGGTGCGGCGACAGGCGGGGCAGAGGATCCGCTGGATGTCGGTGCGGTCGATCCGGCGGTCGTCCCGCTCGGCCGTGTCGCGCAGGCCCAGGGCCTCTTGGGCCGCGAGATAGACCGTGGCGTTGGCGTAGGCGAGCGATCCCAGTCGGCGATGGATCCAGAGCAGGTGGTCGCGCGTTGCCACCGGCGCGCCGCACAGCTCGCAGACGACGAGCTCCTTCTCCACCGTCTCGACCATCTCGGCGCGCGACCGCCCGGAGAGCTCGTACTCGTTCGACAGCGTGATCCCCTCGCCGGTCGCGCAGCAGCGCTCGCACTCGCCACAGAAGACGCAGATGTCGTAGTGGAGCACCAGGCGGCGCATCGGCGTAGCCGTGTCGCAGCCCTCGTTGCGCAGTTCGATCGCGCCGGCCGGACAGACCTGGGCGCAGGCGCCGCAGCCGATGCAACCGTCGGCGTGATAAGCGGGTCGCCCCCGGATGCGCGCGGGCAGCGGCGTCGGCTCGGCCGGAAAACGCGCCGTGTAGGGCCCGCGCACGACGCTGGTCACCGCCTCGCCGAGCTCGCGCAGCTTCGGCCATCTCATGGGGCCGCTCCCTCCTCGCGCCCTCCCCCCGCCGGCTCCGCGGCGCGCGCCTCGCCCGCCTCGCGATAGCGGTCGAGCACGGAGCCCGCCGCGAGCGGCACGCCGGACCGGTGCGCGGCGCGGGCGATCGCGTGGGCCGAGGTGGGCGAGGTCATGGCGATGAACCAGATGCAGAGCAGGGCCTTCCAACCCATGCCTCCGAGCCCGAAGCGGACCACGACCCCGAGCAGCAGCAGGAAGGTCCCCAGGGTCACGCACTTGGTTCCGGCCTGGAGCCGGTTGTAGACGTCCGGCAGCCGCACCAGGCCGATGCAGCCGAGCAGGTCGAAACCCACGCCCAGGGCGAGGAGGACGAAGGCGACGGTCTCGCGCGGCGAGCCGAAGTCAATCATCGAACCGCCTCCCCTCCAGGTGCTTGGCGAGCGCGAGGCCCGCGACGAAGGCGAGCAGCGCCCAGGAGAGCCCCACGATCATGTAGAGATCCTCTCCCGTCGCCACCGTCAGAAGGGCGCAGAAACCCACCATCAGGATGCCCAACAGGTCGACCGCCACCGTCCGGTCGGCCGGCGTCGGTCCCCGCCAGGCGCGCAGCAGGCAGAGCGCAGCGGCGAGGAGGAGCCCCGCCATGAGGATCTCCAGGGGACTCATTCGAAGATCCTCCGGATCAGCCTCTCGAACGGAGCCAGGCCCCGTTCGGTGTCGCCGTCGGGGTCGTCCGCCGGCAGCCAGATGCGGTGGACGTAAAGGACGTCGCCGACGAGGTCCACCGACATCGTGCCCGGCGTCAGGGTGATGCTGTTGGCGAGCAGCGTGCGCCCGGGAATGCTCCGCAGGCTGGTGCGGGCCCGCGTGATCCCGGGGCGGATCGGGAGCCGCGGGTGCACGATCCGGTAAGCGACGTCCAGGTTGGAGCGCACGATGTAGGCGAAGAGCACCGGCACGAAGACGAGGGCCCAGAACAGCCTCACCGGCGACAGCAGGTACCGCACCTCGCCCATCTCGACGCGGCGGAAGGCCCAGGCGATCGCGGCTGCGATCGTCACGCCGGCGGCCAGGCTCACGGGGTCGAACGACCAGGTCACGATCAGCCAGACGACGAAGGCGAGGAGCGACGTGGCGAGGATCCTCATGGCGTCCGGCTCCCGTGCACGGCCTCGACGTACTGCTCCACCGCGGAGCCGCCTTCTCCCGGCGCCCGGACCGCGCTCGCCGCCGCGCCGACGACGCCGTCCACCCCCACGGGCCAGAGCAGTCCCGAGAGCAGGCAGAGAACGACCAGCGCCAGCACCGGAAGGTACATCGTGGCCGGCAGTTCACGCGCGGCGGCGAGCCGTGCGGGCAGGGGACCGAAGACCGCCTTGCGCTGGACCTTGACGAACGTCACCAGCGTCATCAGGGCCGCGCCCGCTGCGAGCAGGGCGACCAGGTACTGACCGGCCGAGACGAGCGCGATCAGGATCAGCAGCTTGCTCCAGAAGCCGTTGAACGGCGGCACCCCGGCGATCGAGAGGCAGGAGCCGACGAGGCCCACCGCAGTCGCCGGCGCGCGCTGGAAGATGCCCCCCATCTCCGACAGCCGGCGCGTGCCGCTCAGGCGCTCGAGCGATCCGGCGGAGAGGAAGAGGGCCGACTTGAACAGGCCGTGGTTGACGGCGTGGAAGAGCGCCGCGGCCACCCCCAGCCAGGAGTCGATCCCGAGGGCGACGAGCACGTAGCCCATCTGGCTCACCGAGTGGAAGGCGAGGATCCGCTTGAGATCGTCCTGCGCCTGGGCGAGCAGCACGCCCCCCCACATCGAGAGGCAGCCGAGCAGGGTGAGGAGCAGCCGCATCCGCTCGTCGACACCGACCACGAGGAAGAAGACGCGCACCAGAGCGTAGATCCCGAGGGTCTTGATCAGCAACCCGGAGAGCATCGCCGAGATCGGTGCCGGCGCGCTCGGATGGGCATCCGGCAGCCAGGCGTGGAAGGGCATGGCGGCGGTCTTGGTGGCGAAGCCGAGGACGAACAGCCCCGCGGCGAAGGCCAGCGCCGGCCGGGGCACCGCCCCCGCCGCGATCGCCGCGGCCAGGTCGGCCATGTTGAGCATGCCGGTGGCCGCGTAGAGCGTCGCGATGCCCAGCAGGATGCCGGTGGAGGCCACCGTCCCGAGCACCAGATACTTGAACGCGGCCTCGACCTCGGTGCCCCCCGGACGGTAGGCGACCAGGCCGTAGGAGGCGAGCGAGGCCACCTCGACGAAGACGTAGAGGTTGAACAGGTCCCCGGCGAGCAGCGCCCCGTTCATGCCGGCGACGAGCAGGTTGAACAGGAGATGGTAGAGCGGCCGCCCGGGCTCCGGCGCGAGATAGCGGAGCGCGTAGATCGCGGCCGCCGTTCCGACCAGGGCGACCAGCAGCAGGAAGAGCCGCGAGAGGCCGTCGAGGACGAGAGCGATGCCGGCGACGAAGGCCCCGTCCCCGAACGCGCGCGGGCCCCAGCCCCCGGCGAACGCCACCTCCGTGCCGCCGCCCCCCACCGCCGAGCCGGCCAGAGCGAGCAGGCCGAGCATCGAGACGACCGAGAGCCAGGGCGCGGCGCGGGGAGCCACCCCTTTGAGCAGGAGGCAGAGGAAGCCCGCGGCGAGCGGCAGGACGACGAAGAGCGGGAGGTAGGAACCCATTCCCGTCATCCCCGCAAGCGGTCCATCCGGTCGACGTCGAGGGTGCCGTAGCGCTGGTGGAGCCGCAGCACCATCGCCAACAGGAGCATCGTCGCGCCGAGACCGATCACGATCGAGGTCAGCACCAGCGCCTGGGGCAGCGGGTCGACGCTGCCGGCGGCGAAGAGCGCCGGGTCGTCCCCCGGCAGGAGGATCGGCGCGCCGCGGCCGGTCCGGTAGCCGATCGCGACGAGCAGCAGGTTCACGGCGTACTCGACGATGACCAGGCCCACGACCTTCTTGAGCATGTTCCGCTTCGCCAGCAGCCCGTAGAGGCCGACCCCGAGCAGGGCGAACGTGAGCGCGTAGAGCGTCATGCCCCTCCCTCCCCCTCCCGGGGAGCGTCCGTCAGGCGGTCGAAGAGCACCAGCACCATGAAGCCGGCGAAGAGCCCGGCTCCGACCTTGAGCAGGATCGCGAGATTGAGCAGGACCAGGAAGGGCGCGCTCGCGAGCGTGAGGCCCGAGCCGCGCGGCATCCAGGCCTGCATGAAGTGCCCGAGCGTCCAGCCGAGCGCCGCGACGCCCAGGAACGCCAGGGCGCCCGCGGCCTCGAGCTGTGCCACCCGCCGGTGGAAGGCCCGGGCCGGCCCGCTGCGGCCGCCGAACGCGAGGGTGGCGAGCACGAAGCCGCAGGCGATCACGACCCCGCCCGCGAAGCCACCGCCCGGCGTCAGGTGGCCGAACGAGGCCACGGCGAGGCCGTAGACCACGATCAGCACGAGGATCCACCGCGTCACCACCTGGACGATCACCGAGAGGCCGTCGCCGTCCTCACGCATGCGGTGCCTCTTCTCCGTTGCGGGTCTGCGGCGCCCGGTCGGGCTCGCCTCCCGCGTCGCGGGTTCCGTCACCCGCGATGTGGCGAGCGATGACGAGGGCGCCCGCGATCGCCGCCAGGATCACCGTCACCTCGCCGAGGGTGTCGTAGCCGCGGAAGTCGAGGAGGATCGCGGTCACCACGTTGGTGGCGCCGGTGGCGGGCTCGGCGTGCGCCAGATACCAGTCGGCGGGCACGGCGCGGGAGGCGCCGAATGCCGGCAGGCTCGCGAACGCCGCCAGGGCCGCGCCCACAAGCACCAGCACCGCGCCGACGCCGGCGACCACGGCGACGAGGGAGCGGGGGCGACCCCGCTCCTCGTCCGCGGTGCGCGTGGTGACCCGGATCATCACCGTGACCACGATCACCTCGACCACCACCTGCGTGATCGCGATGTCGGGCGCCCCGAGCAGCAGGAAGAGGATCGAGAGGCCCATCCCCACCAGCCCGACCGTGATCACCGCCGAGAGCAGGTTCCTCATGGCGAGGGCGGCGGCCGACCCGAGCAGGAGGAATACGGCGAATCCGACGAGAATCGTGTCCACGCTCAACTCCACCAGAAGAAGAGGATCACGGCCGCTACTCCGACGAGGCCCCAGGCGAGGTAGTCCTGGAGCAGGCCGGTGTGAAGGCGGCGCAGCAGGCCCACCACCGGCGCCCCGGCGCGCGCGGCGAGCTCGTACGGATCGAGCCGCCCGGACTCCCCGAGCGCGATGGCGCGGCCGAGGAGCGGCACCTCCCGCACGGTGCGGTAGAACTCCGTACCGGGGAAGCGGTGGCGCTCGCGGTCGAACGCGCCGCCCCCGACGAAGACCGTGCGCCGCCGCCGCGTGCGCATCGCCCCGAGCGAGGCCACCCCGAGGGCGAGCAGCGATCCGAGGACGAGAAGGCCGGTGACGGCGGCGGGGGAGTAGGTCCCGCGCGGCAGCGCGAGGGGGGGCGGACCGGCGTCGCCGTGGAGCGGCACCCAGGCAGCGGGAGCCCCCGCCAGCGCCTCGCCTCCGCCCGCCGGCAGGCCCACCGCCGGCCCGACGAAGCGCTCGAGGGGCCAGCCGGCGACCACGCCGAGCCCGACGCAGAGCGCGGCGAGCGCCACCATCGCGACCGACATCCCCGCTCCGCCGCTCTCTCGCGCCTCGTCGAGCCGCGCCGGGCGCGCCCCGAAGAAGACGGAGTGGAGCACCTTCACGAAGGAGGCGAGAGTGAGCACCGACCCGAAGAGCGCGGCGGCCAGCAGCAGCGGCTCGTCCGCCGCCACGCAGCCCTGGTAGACCAGCCACTTGGAGGCGAAGCCGTTGAACGGCGGCACGCCGGAGATCGAGAGCGCGGCCACGAGCATGCAGCCGAACGTGACCGGCATGGTGCGGCCGAGCCCGCCGAGCCGGTCGAGCTCCACCGTCCCGGTCTCCCGCTCGACCGACCCCGCACCGAGGAAGAGACACGACTTGTAGAGCGCGTTGTTGAGCATGTGGAAGACGGCGCCCATCGCGCCGACCAGCGTGCCGGTGCCGAGGCCGAGCAGCATGTAGCCGACCTGGCTCACGGCATGGAACGAGAGCAACCGCCGCAGGTCGTGCTGGACGAGCGCCATCGTCACGCCGCAGAGGATGGTGACGGCACCGATC
Organism: Thermoanaerobaculia bacterium; assembly: GCA_023384635.1. Classification (GTDB taxonomy): domain Bacteria; phylum Acidobacteriota; class Thermoanaerobaculia; order Multivoradales; family JAGPDF01; genus JAAYLR01. Next base: position 20,856 of record JAHDVN010000008.1, on the reverse strand, counting down.
CACATCACCACCCCGCGCAGGGTCGGATCGGGCGCGAACCAGGCGGTGCTGGCACGGACCAGCAGGTAGATGCCGAGCACTTTGTCGAGCGACCCGGGCAGATAGGCCATCACCGAAGCATGGGTCGCGGTCGACATGGTCGGGATCCACGAGTGCAGCGGCATCGCGCCCGCCTTCGCCATCGCCGCGATCAGGAGCAGGAAGTAGGCCCCGGCCGCTGCGCCCGAGGTGGCGAGCGGAGCCTCGGCGAGACCGGAGAGGGACCAGGGGCGCACGGCCCCCGCAGCCGCGCGCTCGAGGCCGACGAGCACGGCGCCCAGCATGAGGGCGAGATCGCCGAGGCCGAGCAGCACGTACGCCTTGGCCGCGCCCGGCCCGGCCTCGGCCCGGCCCGAGACGGCGAGCAGGAAGAGGGTCAGCGACACCAGCTCCCAGCCGAGGATGAGGACCAGGAGGTCGTCGGCCAGCAGCACCGCCGCACCGCCCGCAGCCGCGAGCAGCAGGAGCGCCGCGTGCCGGCCCGGCGCACCTCCCCTCCCCCGCCACCAGCCGGCCGAGTAGAGCGCCGCGAGCACGGAGAGGAGCCCGACGAGGACCACCGCCCACGAGGAGAAGCCGTCGTTGCGCAGCGCGAAGTCGATCTCGAGCGGCCCGAGAGCGAGCCAGGAGCGCGCGAAGCCCCCCCGCACCCCGAGCGCCGCCAGGCCGGCGGCGAGCTGGGCGAGTGCGCCGGCGACGCCGAGGGCGGTGCCGGTGGCGTGGCGGCGTCCCGGCACGAAGAGCGCGAGCAACCCGAGGGCGGCGGGCAGGAGGATCGGCAGCAGCAGCGCCACCATCGCCTACTCCAGCTCCAGGTCGGGCGGCCGCCCCAGCTCGCGGGCCAGCTCGGCGGTCCTGCGCCGCGACGCCGCGAGCAGCTCCGGCGCCCCCGGCAGCGGCCCTCCCCTGCGGTCCTGCAACACCACGGCGCGCTCGGTGCACGAGTAGCAGGGGTCGCAGGCGGCGAGGGTGATGAGGACGTCCGCCAGCGGCGCGCCCAGGCAGGAGGCCTTGAAGGAGGGGATGTTGACGAAGGAGGGCGCCCGCACCTTGAGCCGCTCCGGCATGTTGGTGCCGTTGCTCCGCACGTAGTGGACGTCCTCGCCGCGCGGCGCCTCGTAGCGCCCGATCCCCTCGCCACGGGGCACGTGGAGGGTACCGAGGTTGATCGGACCGCCAGGGAGACGGTCGAAGCACTGGCGCAGGATGCGGATCGACTCGGCGATCTCGAGCAGGCGCACCACCGCCTTCGCGAACACGTCGCCCTCGTCGCGGGTGACCAGGTCCCACTCGACCTCGGCGTATGCCGCGTACGGCTCGTCGCGGCGCACGTCGGTGGCGAGCCCCGCGGCACGGGCCGTGGGCCCGACGACTCCGAAGTCGAGAGCCGCCTCCCGGGCGAGCACGCCGACCCCGCGCAGGCGGGCCGAGAGCACCGGATCGTCCAGCACGGCGGCGGTCAGCCGGGCCGTCTGCCCCGCGAGCTCGTCCAGGATCCGTCGCGCCTCGGGGAAGTACTCGACGGGGAGGTCCCGGCGGACGCCGCCGACGATCGGGAGCGCCGAGTTCTGGCGGTGCCCGGTGAGCATCTCGAACAGGTCGCAGACCGGCTCGCGGTACTTCCAGGACCACATGAAGACCGTGTTGTAGCCGATGAAGTGCCCGGCGAGGCCGACCCACAGCAGGTGGCTGTGCAGCCGCTCGAGCTCGCCGAGGATGGTGCGGATGTACGCCGCCCGGGCCGGGATCTCGACGCCGAGAAGGTCCTCCACCGCGTGGCAGAAGCAGACGCTGTGCGTCACCGAGCAGATGCCGCAGATCCGCTCGAGGAGGATCGGCACCATGTCGTAGGTGCGTTCCTGGGCGAGCCTCTCGAGACCCTTGTGGATGTAGTCCATGCGGGCATCGATCGCCACCACCCGCTCCCCCTCCACCGTGAGCGAGAAGCCCACGGGCTCCTCGAGCAGCGGGTGGAACGGCCCGATCTCGATGACCTTCCTAGAAGCCGGGTCGCTCACCGATGCGCTCCTTGAACCTCGCCACGTCGAAGCCGCGCCGCAACGGCAGCTCGTCCGCCATCGCCTCCGCCTTCACGAGCCGCCGCTCGTCGGGGTGGCCCTCGAAAGCGACGCCGAGCAGGTCGTGGATCTCGCGCTCGATCCAGTCCGCGGCCGCCGTCTCGCGGGCCAGCGAGGGGGCCCGCGCCGCCGGCTTCTCGAGCAACGTCTTGAGGGTGATCACGAGCGACTGACCGTTGACGGCGAAGTGGTGAAAGAGCCCGATGCCGTCGCGCAGGTCGATCCCCGTGCTCGTGGCCAGCCGGCATCCGGGCAGATGCGAGCGCAGCCAACGCGCGGCCTCCGGCAGGTCCACGGCGGCGACCCGCACGTAGAGCCGCTTGGGCGACGCCACGGCGACCTCCACCCGGGAACCGAAGGCCTCCCTCAGCCCGTTACCGACCTCGTGCGCCTCCATCAGATCTCCTCCAGCAGCTTCACGAGCCCGGCGATGATCGTCTCCGGCTTCGGTGGACAGCCGGGCACGTAGAGGAAACGTGCCTCCGGGTCCACTTCCCGGATCACCCGGTCGGCGGGCCCGGCGACGCTGTAGGCATCCCGGTAGGCGCCCATGCTGCAGGCACACACCCCCACCAGGAGCGCCGCCCGCGGGCGTGGCATCTCCAGCCAGGTCTCCTGCAGCGGGCGCCGGCAGGCCATCGACACGGGGCCCGAGATCAGCATCACGTCGGCGTGGCGCGGGCTGCCCACCAGCCGCACGCCGAACCGCTCGACGTCGAACCGCGGGCTGAGGCAGTCGGCGATCTCGATGTCGCAGTTGTTGCAGCCCGAGGTGCCGACGTGGAAGACCCACGGGCTCCTGCGCAGGGCACGGCCGAAGATCGGGGCGACGTGCATCCTCACCATCCCATCCGCGCCAGCGCCAGAGCGACGAGCGCGACCCCGGTCACCGGCCCCCAGAAGAAGCGGAGCGCCTGGTCGATGCGTACGCGCGGGTTCGTGTTCTTGACCAGCACCATCGCCACGAGCAGCAGGACCAGCTTGCCCGCGCCCGCGGCGAGACCCCCGGGAGCGCCACCGAGCCCGCCCCAGAAGACGGTCACCAGCAACACCGGCAGCGTCGCGAGCAGCACCGCCTGGGTGAGCTTGAACATCGCGAGCGGGGGGCCCCCGTACTCGAGCAGTGCCCCCTCCCCGATCTCGGTGTCCGCCTCGGCGAGGTCGAACGGCACGAAGCCCAGCTTGGCGTGGCAGCAGACGAAGGCGACGAGGAGCGCGAGCAGCCCGGAGGGGCGCTCGACGACGGCACCGGCGAGCTCCTGGAAGCGCAACAGGCCGGCGAGCGAGAGGGTGGCTGCGCTCGCCTCATCGCCCCCGAGCGGGCGGCGCTGGAAGACTCCCACCAGGAGCGCGATGGCGAGCGGCAGCTCGTAGGCCAGCGCCAGCTTCATGTCGCGCGAGGCGCCGACCGCCCCCAGCGGGCTGCCGGAGGCGGCGCCACCCAGAATCACCGCCGCGCTCGGGATGGCCAGCAGGTAGAAGACGACCACGAGGTCGCCCAGCTCCCCGCCCGGCAGGCCGAGCGCCGCGTGCCAGAGGAGCGTCGCGGCCAGCACGGAGGCGGCCAGCGCGACGAACGGGAGGGCGAGGAATCCCGCCGCCCAGCCCTGCTCCGGCACCACCACCTCTTTGCCGAGCAGCTTCACGACGTCCCAGAACGGCTGTGCCGGCGGCGGGCCCTTGCGCCACTGCACGAGAGCCGTGACCTTGCGGTCCACCCAGGACAGGGCCAGGCCGAGCGCCACGGCGAAGACGGCGCCGGGGAACACCAGGTAGAAGAACAGCCACTCGCCCAGCCGGTCCATCTCCTCTTCCGCCCTCCTGCGCCCCCGGGTCGGGGGCTTCACGAGAAGCGCGTTCGCATCTCCTCCAACGCCCGCAGGTTCTCCGCCGACTTCCGGTCCTCCGGGTTCAGCTCCACCGCGGCCCGGAACTCGGCCAGGGCCTCGTCGAGGTTGCCCTTGCGGAAGTGCGCCACCCCGCGGTGGTAGTGCGCCCCTTGCGATCGCGGGTTGCTCCGGAGCACCTGGCCGAAAGCGAGCAGCGTGAGGTCGTTGTCGCACTTCTGCGCCGCCGCCGTTCCCAGGTGGTACCAGGCGATGGTGAAGCCCGGGCTCCGCTCGAGCAGGGCCCGGAACGCGGCGATCGCCTCGTCGAGGTCGCCGCGATGGTAGTGCGCGAGCCCCAGCCAGTAGCGCGCCGTCACCCAGCTGGGGTCGAGCTCGACGACGCGCGCGAAGCAGGCGATCGCCTCGCAGATCCGCGCCGCCCGGTAGAAGGCGAGCCCGAGACCGTACTGCCCCCCCGCGAGGTCCGGGCTCCGGGCCAGCACCCGCTGATGGATCTCGATCGCCTCCTCGAGGCGGCCGACGTCGAGGTAGAGGTTGCCGAGGCGCAGCATGAGCTCGCTCCGCTCCGAGCGCCCCAACGCCTCCTCGTAGACGCCGATCGCCTCCCCGTGCCGTCCGGCCCGCTCCAGCTCGCCGGCCCGCTCGACCAGCTCCCGGATCCCCGTGGTCTCCTCGTCGTTCATGCTCAGGCCCTCCGCAGGATGGTGCGGGACCGGATGCGCCCCCCCACGTACTCGGGCGACTCCGCGCTCTCCTGCAGCTCCACGAAGGAGAGGGCGCCAGCGGTGCAGGTCGCCACGCAGCGCGGCACCCCACCCGCCGCGACGCGGTCCACGCAGAGGTCGCACTTCGGCGCCACGTGGCGCTTGAACTCGTCGGGGATGACCCCGAACGGACAGGCGACGGCGCAGCTGTGGCAACCGATGCAGAGCAGCTCCGAGCGCCGCACGAAGCCGTGTTCGTCGCGGTAGAGCGCAGCGCGCGGGCAGGCCGCCAGGCAGGCGGGCTGCTCGCAGTGGCGGCAGTGCACCGGCAGGATGGCGACGTCGGCGACGATCCCGGGCACGAGGTTCGTCTGCTCGTGGTGGCCGACGTGGCAGGCGGCGCCACAGGCGCGGCATCCCGTGCAGCGGTCGAGGTCGAGGACGATCCGGCTCCGGATCGTCTGGGCCGAGCCGCTAGGCACCACCCACCTCCCCCAGGGGCTCCACGTGGACCCGGTCGGGCCGCAGGTCGAGACTGCGCATCATCGGCTCGCGCCGCCACGAGAGGAGGCCGCGGACCGCCGGGTCGCGGTGGGGCGCGGTGACCACCCCCTCCGGGAGGCCGGCGTCGAGCCGCACGGCGAGCTCCGCCTGCCCCCAGTTGCTCCGCACCCGCACGCGGTCGCCGGCGCGCACGCCGAGCGCGGAGGCGAGCGCTGGCGACACCGTGAGCCGCGCTTCGGGATGGGCGTAGCGGGCCCAGGAGAGCTGGGCGGTGTGGAGGCCCTCCGCGGCGTTGGTCGCCGAGGCTTCGGCGAGCAGTTGGAGCTCCCCCGGCTCCACCGCGACCTCCTCCCGCCCCTCGGCGCGCAGGAAGAGGTCGAGCTCGGCGAAGAGCTCGCGCGCCGCGAGCGGCTCCTCGCCTCCCCGGACGCCGGCCGCACCGCCGTCCGGTGCCAGCGCCGCCGCGAGCGCCGCGAGGACCTGGAGGTCCGGGCGGGCCCATCCGGGCGGGGGCATCACCGGGGCCATCGCGACGCTCGGTCCCAGGGCGGGGAGGACGGTCCCGGCCTTCTCCCCGATCACCGCGGCGGGCAGGACGACCTCCGCCGTCTCCACCGCCGGCCCGGGCAGCGCGGCGGTCACGACGGTCAGCGCCGCGCTCGCCATCGCCCGCGCCGCGAGCGAGCCGGGGGAGACGGCGACGGGATCGCTTCCGAACACGAGCAGCGCCTTGACGTCGCCGCGGACGACCGCCTCGAGCAGCTCCGGCATGGTGTGGCCGTCGGCGCCCGGGAACCCCTCGGCGCGGAGCACCGCGCGGACGCCGGCGGAGTTCGGCCCCTCGAGCATCGCCAGGAAGCGCGCGCCAGTCGCCTCCGCGAGCATCGCCGCGAGGGCGGCGACGAGGTCCAGCCGCGCGCGGGCGCCGAACTCGCTGGCGAGGAGAACCCCCGCCTCGCCCTCCCCGGCCAGCGCCGCCGCCAGCGCCGCCGCCCGCTCGAGCGCGACGCCACTGCGGCGCGCGAGATCGGGGAGCGGCCAGCGCGCGAGCGCGGCGCGGGCCTCCGCGGCCCAGGCCGGGGCGGGTTCCTGCGCCCGCTCGAGCGCGAGCGCCAGCATCGCCGCCAGCGCCGCCGCCTCGCCGTTGACGTCGCAGCGCAGGAACGGCCGCCCGAACCAGGCCGTGCGCGTCCGCGTCGGCGCGAGCACGGCCACCGTGTGCCGGCGATCGCGGTAGCGGGCGTCGAGGACCGGCTTCGCCGCGCAGGGCGCCAGGGTGAAGAGATCGCCGACCACCAGCACCGCCCTCATGGCGTCGATCTGCTCCACGTTCTCCACGCGCGCGGGTCTCGCCCCGGCGAGCTCGAGCCCCCGGGTCAGCGCGTGGTCCGCCGGCGCGCAGAGGTCGAGGTGCGGCGTGCCGATGGCGCGCGCCAGACGCGCCGCGGCCGCGGCCTCCTCGCTGCTCGCGCCGGACCCCAGGAGCAGCCCGACGGAGCGCCCGCCGTGGCGGGCGCGGATCTCCCCGAGCCGCCGCACGACGTGGCCGAGCGCCTCGTCCCAGCCGGCGGCGCGGCTCTCCCCCGCGAGGCGCAGCAGCGGCGTCTCGAGCCGGTTCGGATGGGTCAGCAGCTCCAGCGCCATGTTCCCCTTGCCGCAGAGCGAGCCGCGGTTGGGCCCGCCCCTGGCGGTGTAATCGAGCGCCGCCACCGGCGCCTCGGCCCGATATCGGGTCCCGGCGTCGCGCACCAGGCGCCAGGTGCAACCCATCGAGCAGAACGGACAGATCGCGATGGCGTCGGTCGTCATCGCCGTTCATCCGAGGGCATAGGGGACCGCCCGCACCTCGGCGAAGCTGAGGTCGGGACCGTCCTTGCAGAGGTAGCGGTCGCCGACGTTGCAGCGCCCGCAGATGCCCATGCCGCAGGTCATGTTCCGGTTCATCGAGAGGTAGACGTGCTCGGCCGCGAAGCCGACGTCGACCAGCTTGTGGGCGACGAACCGGAGCATGATCTCGGGTCCGCAGGAGACCGCGAAGGCGTCGGCCGCGTCGACGTCCAGCCCGTCGAGGAGTGCGGTCACGAGGCCGACCCGCCCCTCCCAGCCGGCTGCCGGACGGTCGATGGTCGGCGTGAAGTCGACCCCGGGCTGCGCCGCCCACGCCGCGTACTGGCGGCGGAAGCAGAGCTCCTGCGGGGCGCGCGCCCCGTACTTGATCGAGACCCGGCGCACGAGGCCGGGCCGCTCGAAGAGCGTGTAGAGCAGCGAGCGCAGCGGCGCCAGGCCGACGCCGCCGCCCACCACCACGACCTCGTGCCCGGCGAGCTCCTGCAGCGGGTAGCCGCGGCCGAACGGCCCGCGGACGCCGATCTCGGCTCCCGCCTCGAGGGCGTGCAGCGCCGCGGTGACGCGACCCGCCGCGAGCACCGTCACCTCGAGCCGCTCCGGGCGGGAGGGCGACGAGGAAGGCGTGAACGGCGCCTCGCCGACCCCCGGCACGTAGAGCTGCACGAACTGGCCGGCGCGGAAGGGCAGCACCTCGGCCGGGCGCAGGACGAAGGTCCGGATGGTGGGGGTCTCGACGATCACCTCCTCCACCCGGGCCGGCACCGGCAGGAAGTCGTTGCGCACCTCAGGCGAGCTCCCGTGCCACCTCGCTCGGGATCCAGCGGGTCTCGAGCAGGTGCAGGCACGCGCGCTTGTCGATGCCTCCCATGCAGGCATCGATGCAGCGGCCGCAGCCCGAGCAGGCCGTGATCCCCCAGGTCCGCGGAAAAGTCACGAACTTGTGCTGGTAGTGGTTGCGGAAGCGCTCGGTGAGCTGGAGGCGCGGCGTGAGCCCACCCGCCATCCGCGCATGACCGGCGCTGAAGCAGGAGTCCCAGAGGCTCAGGCGCAGCGAGACCGCCCCCGCCGGGACGTCGTGGAGCAGGAAACAGTGGCAGGTCGGGCAGACCATGTTGCAGGCGTGGCACTCGACGCAGGTCGCGGCGAGCTCGCCCCAGATGCGGGTGCGCTCGTGCTTGGCCACGCTCTTCTCGAACGGGTCCCGCACCGGGTAGCGCGCATTCTGCTCGCGCACCCGTTCGGTCATCTCCCGGCGTGCGCGGTCGCGGCCGGCGACCGCCTCGGATGGCACGGCCGTGAAGAGCTCCTCGTGCTCGGCCAGCAGCTGGGCGCCCCTCGGCGAGCCGCTCTCGACCAGGAATCCGCCTCCCGAGGGGCTCAGGCAGAGGTCGAAGAGGGCGGTCGGGTAGGGCCGGTCGCCGACCATGGTGCAGAAGCAGCTGGGTGCGCAGTCGGTGCAGTCGCCCGCGATCACCAGGGTGCTCTCGCGGGCCGCGCACCAGGCGGGCTCCTGGAACTCGTGGTCGCGCAGCACCCGGTCCAGGCAGGCCACGGCCTTGAGGTCGCACGCCTTGACCCCGAACAGGGCCCGCGGCCGGGGGGGCTCCTCCTCGGCGGACGGCGGCCAGCGCGCGACGATCCTCCCGGGTTGGAACCAGATCGACTTGAGCGGCTCGCGCAGGCGGCAGGCGTTCCACGGCAACTCGCCGCTCCCGACCCCGCCGACCCGCGCGAGAACCAGGTCGTCGCCTCGTCGTTGGGGCGCGAAGACCTCGTGCGTCGCCGCGAGAGCGTTCGCGAAGCGCTCGAGGGCGCCGCCGGCGAGAAACCTCACCGCGGGCCTTTCGGAGGGTGGCGAGACGGCGGGAGGAGGCGCGGAGCGCCGTGGCGGGCCGGCGGGCAGAACCAGGGCCCGGTCGCAGATCTCTCCTCGACCCGGAGGGTCGCGAGGGGACCGGAGCCTGCGTGCCGCGTCGTGACGATCACCGATTCCTCCGGGGACCGCAGCCGGCAAGCGACGGAGACGACTCCGCCGCATTGCGGCATGCTAGCACGCCCCTCCTGACGGCGCCACCCTCGGCCGGGGTGCGGCCGGCCGGTGCCGCAGCGCGCCACGCTCAGCGGGAGTCGGGCGGGGCGCCTGACCAGGTCCTGCGGAGCAGCTCGAAGTGCACGACGGTCTCGTCCGGAGACCACTTCGGGTGGGTGTTGGCGACGCGGCCGGTCTCCCGGAAGCCGAGGCGGCGCAGGACTCTCGCCGAGGCCGTGTTGCGCGCCAGGCAGTGCGAGGTGATGCGCGCGAGCCCCAAGGTTGCGAAACCCCAGCGCACGACCTCGCCGGCGCCGGCCGAGGCGAAGCCGCGCCCCCAGAACGGCCGGCCGACCCAGTAGCCGAGCTCGGCGCTCCCGGGCGGGGCGCCGACCCCGTGGAGGGCCGCAACGCCGACCAGCCCCGGTTCGGCCACGAGCGCGAAGACGAAGTCGGTCCCCGCCGCCCGCTGGGCGCCCGACCTGGCCACGAAGACCGCCGCCCCGTCGGCCGGGAACGGCGACGGAACGAGCGAGGTCGCACCGATCGCCGGATCCGAGGCGAGCTCCTGCACCCGCTCCACGTCTCCCGGCTCGAGGGGCCGGATCGCCAGCATGGGGCCCGATCCTATCCCCGGCTCAGACCGAACAGCCAGGGCGAGAAGGCTGCTTGTTTGACATAAAAACTGATCCCGCGAGTATAATCGCTGCGATTTTTAACTGAAAACAGACAAGGAGAAACCATGACCGCAGTGCCGCTGCGCGACTTCCTGGAGATCCCGTACGACCACCTGGAGGAGATGAACCTCGAGGCGAAGGCCGAGCGGCTCGGGCGGGTGGACCCCGGGGCGCTCGCCGAGAAGCGGATGCGCTACCTCACCGACGAGCGCCGGATCAAGGCGGTGACGGTCTGCTTCACCGACCTCGAGGGGCGCTTCCACATGCTCGACTACGACAAGAAGTTCCTCCTGAAGTCGGCCGACAACCTCACCTTCGACGGCTCCTCGATTCGCGGCTTCTCGCAGCAGGCGGAGTCCGATCTGCGGCTCGCCATCGACTGGCCCGCCTTTTACTGGCTCCCCTCCGACGTCTTCGGCCCCGGCAAGGTGCTCGTCTTCGGCGAGGTCCAGGAGCGCGACGGCTCCCCCTACCGGGCCGACCTCCGGGCGACGCTCAAGGCGTTCTGCGCCGGTCTCTGGGAGCGCGACCGCACGCTCGCCAACATCTCGAACGAGATCGAGGGGTTCCTCTTCAAGGGGCGCGACGCCGAGCGCCGCTACCTCGAGACCCGCAGCCTCGAGTTCATCTCCACCGGCGGCTACTACCACTCGCTCCCGGGCGACGCCCTGCGGCAGTTCATCGACGCCGCGGCCGAGGTGCAGCGGGCGATGGGCTTCGCCAACGAGAAGGACCACCCGGAGGTGGCGCCCTCGCAGTTCGAGATGAACTACTCCCACACCGAGGCGACGGTGGCGGCCGACCAGGTGCAGCTCTACAAGCTGCTCTCGCGGCAGGTGGCGGCTCGCATGGAGATGACCGCGAGCTTCCTGCCCAAGCCGGTGGCGGGGGTCAACGGCAACGGCATGCACACGAACATCTCGCTGGCGCGCGACGGGCGCAACCTCTTCTGGGACCCGGAGGGGCAGGACGAGCTCTCGGCCCTCGGCTGGAACTTCGTCCACCGGGTCCTCGAGAGCGCCAACGACATCTGCCTGATCCTCAACTCCTCGGTCAACTCGTACCGCCGCCTCGACCCCCACTACGAGGCGCCGAACCAGATCAAGGCCTCGGCCATCGACCGCGGCTCGATGGTGCGGATCCCGCTCTTCAACGAGCGCTCGGCGCGCATCGAGGTGCGCTCGATCGCCCCCGACGCCAACCCCTACCTCGCGATCCACACCCTCCTGCGCACCGGCCTCGAGGGCCCCGAGCCGGCCGAGGAGAGCGAGCCGAAGCGGCCGCGCACCCGTTTCCTGCCCGACAACATCTACGACGCGATCCGGCTCTTCAAGGCCGGGCGCTGGGGCACCGAGGTGATGGGCGAGGACGTCCACGCCCGCTTCGCCGAGGTGAAGCTGGCCCAGGCCGAGCGCAGCCCCAAGGCCCTCGGAGGACGGGTCAAGACCGGCGAGATCCAGTTCCACCACGAGGTCACCAACCAGTACCTCTGGTCGAAGTTCTGAAGCCCGGCGCAGGATCGCGCGGACTGGCGGGTTTCTCGCGGTGAACGGAGGAGCCGCCCCGGAGCCGCGGCGCCCTCCCGGAGACCAGAAAGGAGAACCCGCCATGAAGCGTCCCACCGCCCTCTTCGCCGCCCTGCTCCTGCTCGCGGCGCTCCCCGCCCTCGCCCAACCGCCGGGCGCCGGCCTCGGCCCGCGTCCCGGCGCGGGAATGCGGCCATTCGGCCCCGGATCCGACGAGCCCGGCGAGCGCCTGATCGCCCGGCTCGACCACCTGCTCGACCTGAGCGCCGCCCAGCGCGAGGAGCTCGAGGGGCTCGCCGCCGCGCACCGCGAGGCGGCGCAGCCGCTGCGCGAGCAGGAGCGCACCAACGCCGACCAGCTCCGCACCCTGCTCGAGGGGAGCAACCCGGCCCCGGCCGAGGTCGGCCGGCTGGTGATTGCCAACCACGGCCTGCGCGAGCAGCTCCGCGCCGAGCGCGAGCGCTTCGACGCCGCTCTCACCGCGCTGCTCACCCCCGAGCAACGGGCCGCGTGGGAGACCGCCAAGAAGCTCAAGGGCGGCGAGCGGCGCCCGATGCGGCGGCCGGGCGGACGGGCGGGCCGGCGCTGACCGCCGGCGGCGTACCGCAGCGGCCGCCACCCCTGGCGGCCGGCCGCCAGGACGCACCGAGGGCCCGGCGTCACCGCCGGGCCCTCGTATCGTCTCCTGCTGGCGGCCGCGCCTCAGGCGTAGCGCAGCCAGCGCCAGAGCTCGGCGAGCGACGGCTTCTTGCCGTGCATCAGGATCCCCACCCGGTAGATGCGGGCACAGAGCCAGACGAGGAGCAGGGTGAAGCCGCCACTCAGGAGGTAGCCGAGGGCGACCTGCCAGGCCGGCGGCATCTTCACCGCGATGCGCAGCATCATGAGCAGCGGCGTGAACGGCGGAATCAGCGAGACGACCACCGCCAGCACCGAGTCGGGGTCGTTGATCACCGGCATCATGAGCAGCACCGGCGCCACCAGGAAGATCACCACCACGCCGGCGAACTGCTGGGCTTCCTGGAGGTTGTTGCTGGCGGCCCCGATCGCGGCGTAGAGGGTGGCGAAGAAGAAGTAGCCGAGCAGGAAGAGGAGCAGGAAGTGCACGACCACCCCGGGCGCCACCTGCGGCATCTTTCCCTCCGGCAGCCAGGCCATCGCCCCCACCACGCCCGGGGCGGTGAGCGCCACCGCAGTGGCGAGCCAGATCCCGAGCTGGGTCAACCCGACGAGCCCGATCCCCGCCAGCTTGCCCAGCATCAGCTCCACCGGCCGGACGGTCGCGAGCAGCACCTCGACCACCCGCGTCGTCTTCTCCTCGAGCACGCCGTTGAGCACCTGCTGACCGTAGATCGCCACCACCATGTAGAGGAGGAAGAAGAGGAAGTAGGCGAGGAAGAAGCCCGCCATCCCCCCCTCGGCCCGGCTGCCGCGCTCCGACACCCGTACCGTGTCGAGCTCGGTCGCGCGCGTGAGCTCACTCACCCGGGCGGCGTCGAGGCCGGCCCCCTCCAGCCGCGCCCGCGAGACGACGCGCGAGAGCGCTCCCTCCAGTCGCTTCTGGGTGAGGAAGTTCGAGACGCTCGCGGCGCGGTACTCGACCTTCCCCCCGGCGAGCTGGCCGGCGCCGAGGCGGATCCAGGAGTCGATCTCGCCCGCGAGCACGCGCGCGTCGAGGGCGGCGCGCTGCGCCTCGGGCTCCCCGGGGGCGACGAGCTCGACCACGAAGCGCGCCGTCTGCTCCTCCGTCTGGCGCTCTCCGAGCGCCTCGAGATCCCGCGCCTCGCGGCGCGGACCCGGCTCCGGCGCCAGCGCCTCGACGAGCGCCGCACCGAGCTCGCCGGTCTCGTCGACCACCGCCATCCGGTGCGTCGCCTTCGCCTTCAGGAGCACCAGCGACGGCAGGAAGACCATCGCCGCCATGAGCAGCGGCAGCGTCACGGTGGCGATCCAGAATCCCTTGGTGGTCACCCGGGCGAGGTACTCGCGCCGGGCGATGGTCCGCACGGTCTCAGCTCGCATCGCGCACCGCCTGGATGAAGAGGGTCTCGAGGTCCGGCTCCTCGGACCGGTACTCCCGCACCCGGGTCCGGTCCACGAGGGCTGCGAGGACCGCGGCGGGGTCGGCCTCGGGACCGAGCAGGAGGCGGGCCTCGCCGTCCCCCTTCCGCACCACCTGCGTCACGCCGGGCACGCTCTCGAGGCCGTCCAGGCTCCCGTCGGCGAAGAGGCGGTAGACGTTCCCGCCCCGCGCCCGCTTGAGCGCCGCGAGCTCCCCCTCCAGCACCACCCGGCCGCCGGAGATCAGGCAGATCCGGTCGCAGAGCTTTTCGGCGTGCTCCATGATGTGGGTCGAGAAGAGGATCGTCGTCCCCCTCCCGCGCAGCTCGGAGAGCACCTCCTTGAGCACCCCCTGGTTGATCGGGTCGAGGCCGGAGAACGGCTCGTCGAGGATCAGCAGGTCGGGCTCGTGGAGCAGGGTGCCGGCGATCTGGATCTTCTGCTGCATCCCCTTCGAGAGCGCCTCGACCTTGGCCTTCGCCCAGGCGCCGAGCTCGAGCCGCTCCAGCCAGTGCTCGGCGCGCCTGCCCGCCTCGCGCCGCGGTACCCCCTGCAGCTCGCCCAGGAAGACGAGCTGGTCGGCGACCGTCATCCGCCGGTAGAGACCCCGCTCCTCGGGCAGATAGCCGATCCGGCGCAGGTCCCCCCGGGAGCGCGGACGGCCGAAGAGCCGCACCTCCCCGCGGTCCGGGGCGAGGATGTCCATCACCATCCGGATCGTCGTCGTCTTGCCCGCGCCGTTGGGCCCCAGCAGGCCGAACAGCGATCCCTTCGGCACCGCGAAGGAGACCGAGTCCACGGCCACGAAGTCGCCGAACGTCTTGCGGACGGCGTCCAGTTCCAGCGTCGGTTCCAAGCCACCCCCCCTTTCCCCGGATCCGCTGAGGATATGCGATCCGTGCCGCCGGGTTCTCTCCCGAGAACCTTCCCCCCCGGACGGCGTATCCTCCGGTGGCACGCCGGCAGCGGGGGGCCTCGCCCCCGGCGCCGGCTCGAACCTCGAAAGGGAGAACCCGCCATGAAGAACCGCCCCCTCGCCCGCCTCGCCGGCCTCGCCCTCGTCGCCGTCCTCGCCTGCCCGCTGCTGGCCGGCGCGGCCGCGGCCGAGAGCGTCGACGAGATCCTCGCCCGCAACTACGAGACCAAGGGAGGTCTCGCCAAGCTGCAGGCCGTCCGCAGCGCGCGGATGACCGGCAAGATGATGATGGGGCAGGGGCTCGAGGCGCCGTTCGTGCTCGTCTGGGCGCGCCCCGACAAGGTCCGCACCGAGTTCACCTTCCAGGGGATGACCGGAATCCAGGCCTACGACGGCGCCGTCGGCTGGCAGGTGATGCCGTTCCTCGGCAAGACCGAGCCGGAGACGATGGGCGAGGAGGAGCTCAAGAGCGTCCGCGAGATGGGCGAGGACGCCCTCGAGGGCCCGCTCGTCGGCTGGCGGGAAAAGGGGCACACGGTCGAGCTCACCGGCGAGGAGGAGGTGGAGGGCACCCCCGCCTGGCGCCTGCGGGTGACGAAGAAGAACGGTGACGTCTCCACGGTCTGGCTCGACAAGGAGAGCGCCCTCGAGTTCAAGGCCGAGGGGAAGCGCACGGTGCGCGGCCAGGAGATGGAGTTCGAGACCGCGATCGGCGACTACAAGGAGGTCGGCGGCCTGCTGCTCGCCCACTCGATCGAGTCGCGCCCCAAGGGGGCGCCGCAGGGGCAGGTCATTCTCCTCGAGACGATCGAGCTCGACCCGGAGGTGCCGGAGGCCACCTTTTCGATGCCTCCGCCGAAGCCCGCCGCCGCGGCTCCCGCCGCCGGCGGGTGAGGCGGGGATCGCGCCAGGGCCGGGGACCGACGATGCGCGCCACGACAAGCCTGCCACCCCTCCTCCTCCTCTCCCTGCTCGCCGTCGCGCCGGCCGGCGCCACCGAGGGCCCCCGCGTCACCTCCGACACCTTCGGTGCGCTGGCGGCCCGCGCCCTCGGGCCGGCGGTGATGAGCGGCCGCATCACCGCCCTCGACGCGGTGCCGGGCGATCCGCTCACGCTCTTCGTCGGCTCGGCCTCGGGCGGCGTCTGGCGCTCCACCGACGGCGGCGTGACCTTCGCTCCGGTCTTCGACGAGCACCCGCAGTCGATCGGCGCCCTGCGCGTCGACCCCTCCGACCCGAAGACGGTCTGGGTCGGCACCGGCGAGTCGTGCGTGCGCAACAGCGTCTCGATCGGCGACGGGGTCTACCGCTCCACCGACGGCGGCGACAGCTGGACCCACCTCGGGCTGGCCGGGACCGAGCGGATCGCCGCTCTCGCGATCGACCCGAAGCAGCGCGACACGGTCTACGTCTGCGCTCTCGGGCCACTCTGGAACGCCAGCGAGGAGCGCGGCGTCTACCGCACCCGCGACGGCGGCAAGAGCTGGGAGAAGGTGCTCCACCTCGACGCCGACACCGGCTGCTCCGACCTCGCGATCGACCCGCAGGAGCCGCGGATTCTCTACGCCGGCATGTGGACCCACCGGCGCTCCCCGGACTTCTTCCGCTCCGGCGGCAAGGGGAGCGGCCTCTACCGCTCCGCCGACGGCGGCACCACCTGGGAGCGCGTGAGCACGGGCCTGCCGGCGGGCGAGCTCGGGCGCATCGCGGTCGCCGTCGCCCCCTCCCGTCCGAGCGTCGTCTACGCCGTGGTGGAGGCGAAGAAGACCGCCCTCTACCGCTCCGACGACACCGGCCGCACCTGGAGCGAGGGGAGCTCCGGATTCAACGTCCAGGCGCGGCCGTTCTACTTCGCCCACCTGTTCGTCGATCCGCGCGACCACGACACGGTCTACAAGCCCGGCCTCACGCTCTCGGTCTCCACCGACGGCGGGCGCTCGATGTCCGGGGGCATCGGTTTCGGCGCGAGCTACCACAGCGACGTGCACGCGCTCTGGATCGACCCGCGCGACCCGAAGACGATCTGGATGGGGACGGACGGCGGCCTCTACGTCTCGCGCGATCGCGCCTTCCACTGGGCGTTCTTGCCGGGGCTGCCGATCTCGCAGTTCTACCACGTGAGCTTCGACATGGCCGTCCCGTACAACGTCTACGGCGGCCTGCAGGACAACTCCTCCTGGACCGGTCCGTCGCAGAGCGCCGGCGGCGTCGAGAACCGCGACTGGGAGAACATCGGCACCGGCGACGGCTTCTGGGCGTACGCCGACCCCACCGACTCCGACTTCGCCTACTCGATGTACCAGGGGGGCGAGGTGCTGCGCGTCCACCGGCCGACCGGCGAGGTGAAGGAGATCAAGCCGTTCGCGGCGAGCGGCGAGGAGGAGCTGCGCTTCAACTGGAACGCGCCGCTCGTCCTCTCGCCCAACGACCCGGGGACGCTCTATCTCGGCGCGCAGGTCCTCTTCCGCTCGCGCGACCGGGGCGACTCCTGGCAGCGGATCTCCCCCGACCTCACCACCGACGACCCGGCGCGGCAGCGGCAGCGCGAGTCGGGCGGGCTCACGATCGACAACTCGACCGCCGAGAACAACACCACGATCTACACCGTCGCCGAGTCGCCCCGCGACCGCGACGTCCTCTGGGTCGGCACCGACGACGGCAACGTGCAGGTGAGCCGCGACGGCGGGGGCAGCTGGACGAACGTCGCCGCCGGCATCCCGGGCTGGCGGGCCGGCACCTGGGTCTCGCGCATCGAGGCGAGCCCCCACGACGCCGCCACCGCCTTCGTCACCCTCGACGACCACCGCCGCGGCGACATGCGGCCGCACCTGGCGCGCACCGCCGACTTCGGCGCCACCTGGGTCTCGCTCGTGACCCCGGAGATCGAGGGCTACTGCTGGGTCGTCCGGCAGGATCCGGTCAACCCCGACCTCCTCTTCCTCGGCACCGAGCTCGGCCTCTACGTCTCGATCGACGGTGGCGGCGCCTGGGCGCGATTCAAGGGGAACCTGCCGAGGGTCGCGGTCCACGACCTCGCGATCCACCCCCGCGAGCACGACCTCGTGATCGCCACTCACGGCCGCGGCATCTACATCCTCGACGACCTCACCCCGCTGCGGGCGCTCACCGCCGAGACGCTCGCCCGCGACGCCGCGCTCCTGCCCTCGCGCCCGGGTCGGCAGACGGTGCTCGCCTCGGTCGGCTCCTGGTTCTCGGGCGACGCCGAGTTCGTCGGCCGCAATCTGCCGGAGGCGGCGCCGATCGTCTACTGGCTCAAGAAGCGGCACCTCTTCGGCGACCTCAAGGTCGAGGTGCTCGATACCGAGGGCCGCGTGATCTCGACGATCCCGGGCTCGAAGCGGGTCGGCCTCAACCGGGTCGAGTGGCCGATGCGGATGGACCCGCCGAAGTTCCCGCCCTCCACCCAGCTCACCTTCGCCTTCACCGGCCCGCGGCTCCCCGAGGGGGAGTACGCGATCCGGCTGGTGCGGGGCAAGGAGGTCCTGGAGTCGACGGTGGCGCTGGTCGCCGATCCGCGCAACCCGCACTCGACCGCCGACCGCAAGGCGAAGTCGGAGGCAGAGCTGGCCCTCTACCACCGGCTCGCCGATCTCACCCACCTCGTCGAGAGCGCCCTCGCGCTCCGCGACGGTGCCCGCACGCGCGCCGCGGCCCTGCCGGCCGGCGACCGCCTCGGCCGCCGGCTGCGCGGTCTCGCCGAGCAGGCCGAGTCGCTCCGCACCGCGCTCGTCGCGACCTCGGAGGCGGGCTGGATCTCCGGCGAGGAGCGGCTCAAGGAGAAGCTCGGGAATCTCTACGGCGCCATCAATCGCTTCGAGGGGCGGCCGACGACCTCCCAGCTCGCGCGCATGGAGACGCTCCTCGCGGAGCTCACCGGAGCGGAGCAGCGCTTCCGCGGCCTCGCCGAAGGCGATCTCGCCGCCGCGAACGCCGAGCTCGTCCGCCGGCGCCTGGAGCCCCTGGCGCTCCCGACCCGCGAGGAGCGGGAGCCGGGGGGCACCGGCCCCGTCGCCGCCGGGTCGCTCTCGCCGCGCGATGCGAAGCGCCTCGCGGCGCGCTTCCCGGCGCTCGCGGCGCCGCTCTTCGGCCTGCGCACGAGCCTCTGACGCACGCCCCGGGGACGGCCCCACGCCGTCCCCGGGTGGCGCCTCCCGGCACCGGCCACCGCGACGGCCCTCGGGGATCCCCGGCGGGCCGTCCGCTCCGAGTTCTCAGTTCAGGTAGCCGAGAGCGCGCAACTGCTCGGTGGCCTCGCGGTCGCGTCGCGCCGCGTCGTCGTGGCGACCCTCGGCCTCCCGGATCCAGCGGGCGAGCCGACTCTGGAGGCGGCGCACGGCCTCCGGCCTCGTGGCCAGCAGATCCTGCGTCTCGCCGGGATCGGCGGCGAGATCGAACGCCTCCCAGCGTTCGCCCTCGAGGTGGTAGATCACCTTGCGCCCCTCGGCGACGAGGGCCCGCTGCGCGGCCCAGGCCGCGAAGGCGCGCCCGGGCAGGCGCGCCTCCCCGGCGGGGGACGTCACCGCCGGCCAGAGGCTGGTCCCTTCGAGCTCCTCGGGGATGGGAAGCCCCGCGGCGGCGAGCACCGTCGGGGCCACGTCGAGGTTCGCGACGGCGCTTCCGATCCGGCGGCCCGCGGTGCCACCGGGGGGGCGGATGAGCAGCGGGGTCCTGATCTCGGAGTCGTAGACCGAGTTGCAGTGCTTCGCGTACCCCTTCTCGAGAAACGCCTCCCCGTGATCGGCGAGAAGGACGATCAGGGTTCGGTCCGCCAGCCCGCTGCGCTCCCAGGTCGCCATCAGCTGTCGGAACGACTCGTCGAAGTAGGCGATCTCGTCGTCGTACAGGGCGACCAGATGCTCGAGCGCGCCCGCCGGGAGCGCGGAGACGCCCCCACCCCCGCGGGCGATCGCGGCGAGCGGGTTGGGGTCGCCGCGGAGCACCCATTCGGGGAGCGTGTCGCCGGCGGCGGCGAACCTGCGCTCCCACCCGTCCGGCGGCGAGTAGGGTCCGTGCGGCTCCATGTAGTGGAGGTAGAGGAAGAACGGCTCCTCGGCCGCTGCGAGGTGGGTGAGGGCCTGACGGTTGACGCAGGCGGCGCTGCTCCACAGACAGGCCTCGTCGAACACGTCGAAACCCGCCTGGAAACCCCCTCCGGGATTGAATCGCGTCGGGCTGGCGCGGACGATCGGGCTCGCGGAGACCGCCACCGTCGCCCACCCTGCGCGGTCGAATCGCTCGGCGAGGGAGGTCACGGCCGGCGGGATTCCCATCGCGCCGCCTCCCTGTCCCAGGAACCGCGCGGGGGCGCGGCCGGTCAGGATCGAGTTCGCCGACGGGACGGTGCAGGAGGCCTGGGCCCGTGCCTGCTCGAATACCACACTCTCGCCGGCGAGCCGGTCGAGGTGCGGGCTGGTCGGTCGGGAGTAGCCGTACAGGCTCAGGTGATCAGCGCGGAGGGCGTCCACGAGAACGATCACCACGTTCGGAGGGCGCGCCGCCTCCTCGGACGGCCGGCAGCCGAGGCCGGCCCCCCCGGCGATCAGCGAGATCAGCGACAGCGCCCGGCCGAGCGCTCCGTGCCCACGCCGGGCGGCGCGGCCGCCGCTCCGGCGGGCGATCCGGCGGCGCACCGAGAGAGCAAAGGTCGGCCGGCCCGAGCGGTGAGGGTCCCCTGACACGAGGCCTTGTTCCACGGACTGGGGCAGCGTACCAGAGGCCCGCGGACCGGACGCGAGAGGATCCGGTGCCCAGCGGGTCGGCGGGAGGCGCGAAGAGGCCCGGGTCGCGCGCCCGGTCGAGTCGCTCCCCGATGGGGTGCAGGGACGCGCGCGCGTCGCGGCCGCGGTCCGGCCGCATCGGCCGGAGGCGGGCGGCCGCGAACCGGCGGACGCCGGCGCTCGCGGACACGCGTGGTACTGTCGGAGCCGAAAGCTCTCTTTCCCACGGGTACTCGGGCGGCGCGACAGTGGACCCTCCCCTCGGCTTGCCGCGACATTCCTGCCTCGCCACCGCCACGGAAGGGAAACCGGCCGGCGAGCATCCGCCGACTCCCCATCCGTCGGCGGCCACCGGGTCCCGCCGCACCGCTTCCTCGGTGTGGCTCTTCTGGCTCCTGCTGACCGCGCTCGCCCTCGTCTGGGCCCTCCGCTTCGGCCTGCGGCTGCCGGTGCGCGACGAGATGGGGCTCGTCCCCTATGTCACCGGAGCCGAGCCGGTGAGCTGGTCGTGGCTCTGGTCGCTCTACGGGGACCACCGGCTGCCCCTCCCACGCCTCCTCTACGTGGCCGTCGTGCGGGCCACCGGCCGCTTCGAGGCGGTCGCCGTCGTCAGCGCCCTGGCGGCCAGCGCCGCCGCGGCGGCGCTCCTGGTGGCGGCGCGGCGGGCGCGCGGCCGGCTGTTGCTGAGCGATCTCTTCCTCCCCCTCGCCTTCCTGCAGTGGGGCCAGCACGCGCTGGCCCGCGGGTTCAACCTCCAGTTCGCGGCCTCGACGGCCCTCGCGGCCGGCTGGCTGGCGGTCGCCCTCGGCGCCGGCCGGCCGCTCGGCGCCGGTTCGGCCGCCGCCAGCGGAGGCCTCTCCGCGAGGTGATCCTCTGCATCGACCAG
>JAHDVN010000401.1 GCA_023384635.1 Thermoanaerobaculia bacterium | reverse complement strand
AGCGGCACCGGCTCGCCGCGCGCGATCAGGTCGGTGAACTGGTGGATCGCCATCTCGGGCCGCTGCGCGGGCCCGTAGACGGTGAAGAAGCGCAGGCAGGAGCAACGCAGGCCGTAGAGGTGGTGGTAGTTGAAGCAGAGCAGCTCGCCCGTGCGCTTGGTCGTGGCGTAGGGGCTGATCGGCTGGTCGACCGGGTCGTCCTCGGCGAACGGCACCTTCTCGTTGATCCCGTAGACCGAAGAGGAGGAGCCGAAGACGAAGTTGGCCGGACCGTGGCGGCGGGCCGCCTCGAGCAGGTGCAGCGTGCCGACGCAGTTGACCTCCTCGTAGAGCACCGGTTCGCGCAGGCTCGGGCGCACGCCGGCGCGGGCCGCGAGGTGGACGACGGCGTCGAAGGGGTTCGCGCCGAAGAGCCGGTCGACGAGCGCCGCGTCGCGGATGTCTCCCTCGACCAGCGCGTACTCCGGCCGGCCGAGGAAGGGGGCGACGTTGCGCCGCTTGCGGGCCGGGTCGTAGAAGTCGTTGAAGTCGTCGAGGACGGTGACCCGCTCCCCCTGGCCGAGCAGGCGGTGGGTGAGGTGGGAGCCGATGAAACCGGCGCCGCCGGTCACGAGCGTGTGCATGGGCGGAGCCTAGCGCAGCTCGCCGGGGGAGGGCGGGGTGGGCGGCAGGCCGGCGGCCTCGCGCTGCTCCCGATAGCGGCTCTCGATCCCCGCCTTCTGGCGGTTGCGCACCAGCCAGCGCAGGAGCCGGGACTCGTCGATCCCGACCAGGATGTCGTCGATCGCCTCGTAGGCCGCAGGGTCGTTGAGGAGGCGGGCGGCGGTGCCGTCGCCCCGGTCGAGCTTCTCGGCCACCTGCCGCAGCGTCGCGACCAGGGTCCGCAGCTCGCCGGCGACCTCGCGCCCCCAGGCCTCGTCGTGGAGGAGCTTGGCCATCAGGGAGTCGCCGCCGGCCAGGCCTCCGGCCGCCTCCTCGAGGCGGGCCGAGGTGGCCGCGAGGCGCTCCAGCGTCTGCTCGAACCGCTCGCGCGTGGCCGCGTCGGCGAGCAGGGCGGGGAGCAGGCCCGGGCCCGACTCGACCTGCGCGAGGACGCGGTCGAGCCGCTCGACCGAGGAGGCCATCCGCTCGGCCAGGGCCTCGTCCCGGGTGAGACGGTAGAGGGGGCCGCGGCCGGTCGAGACGCTCTCCGCCGCCTCGCGCACCGCCTTGATCGCGGCGAGCGCCTCGGTGGCGACGCTCTCCCCGTCGGCGGTCGGCTGGAAGAGCTGGCCGACCACGCCCTCGCCGCGCTCGATGCGGCCGAGCACGAGGTCGAGGGAGTGGGAGACGGAGAGGATGTTCTCCACCAAGTCCTCGCCGGAGGCCATCAGCTGGTCGACGTTGGCGCGCTCGGCGGCGCGGATCTCCCCCCGCGGCGGGATCTCGGCGACGCCGGCCGAGCCGGCGGTGACCTCGAGGTACTTGTCGCCGAGCAGCCCGAGGGTCTTGATGCGGGCGATCGAGTCGAGGCGGATGCGCTGGCGGTAGCGGCGGTCGACCGCGATCCAGACTTCGATCCGGTCTTCGCCGGTCTCCGTGGGCAGGCGGATGCCGGTGACGCGACCGACCTCGACGCCGTTGAGCTGGACGCTGCTGCCGGCGGTGAGCCCCCCGACGGCGGTGAAGCGCACCAGGTAGCGCGTCTTCGGTGTGAAGAGGTTCTGCCGGTCGCCGAGCACGACGAGGACCGCGGCGAAGAGGGCGAGCGCCCCGAGCACGAAGCTGCCGACGCGCAGCAGGCGGCGGGAGTCAGGCGACATCTTCTTCCTCCGGTTGGCCGGCGAGGAACCGGCTGACGAGGGGGTCGGCGCCGGCCGCCGCCTCGGCCCAGGTGCCGACGAAGCGGAAGCGGCCGGCGTCGAGGAAGGCGATCCGGTCGGCGACGTGGCGGGTGAGCGCGAGGTCGTGGGTGACGACCACGGCGGTCGCCCCGAGCTGCCGGGTGGTGTCGCGGATCAGGCCCGCGATGCTCGCCGAGGTCATCGGGTCGAGGCCGGTGGTGGGCTCGTCGAAGAGCACCGCCTCCGGGTCGAGGGCGATGGCGCGGGCGAGCGCCACCCGCTTGCGCATCCCCCCGGAGAGCTGGGAGGGGAGCCGCTCCTCGATCCCCTCGAGGTGCACGAGGTCGAGCTTCTCGGCGACGCGGCGGGCGATCTCCGCCTCCGGCTCGCGGGTGTGCTCGCGCAGCGGGAAGGCGACGTTCTCGAAGACGTTCATCGAGTCGAAGAGGGCGCCGCTCTGGAAGAGCATCGCCACCCGCCGGCGCAGCGGGTAGAGCTCCTGCTCCGAGAGGCTCGCGAGGTCGGTGCCGTCGAAGCGGACGCTGCCGGCGTCGGGGCGCTCCAGCCCCACGAGCTGGCGCAGGGTGACGCTCTTGCCGCTGCCGGAGCGCCCCAGGACGACCAGGCACTCGCCGCGCGCGACGTCGAAGTCGAGGCCGTCGAGCACCGTGCGGCCACCGTAGATCTTCACCAGGCCGCGGATCTCGAAGAGGGGGTGGGCGGCCATCATCCGATCAGGTAGAAGAGCTTGGTGAGGAAGAAGTCGGAGATCAGGACCAGGATCGCGGTGGTGACCACGGTGGCAGTGGTGGCGCGCCCGACGCCGTCGGCGCCGCCGCGCACGTGGAGCCCGTTGTAGCAGGCCACCGAGGCGATGAAGAAGGCGAAGACGAACGACTTGCCCAGCCCGCTCGCGATGTCGCCGACCCGGAGCGAGCCGGTGACGTCGTTGATGTAGAAGGCGGCGGTGAGGTCGAGCTGGCCGACCGCGATGAGGAGGCCGCCGAAGATCCCCAGGATGTCGCCGTAGAGGGTGAGGGCGGGGAGCATCAGGAGGCAGGCGGCGAGCCGGGGGACGACGAGCTTGCGCACCGGATCGGCCGCCATGGAGCGCAGGGCGTCGATCTGCTCGGTGACCTGCATCGAGCCGAGCTCGGCGGTGATCCCCGCGCCGACCCGGCCGCCCACGATGAGGGCGACGAGCACCGGGCCGAGCTCGCGGGTGAGCGACTTCGAAACCACGGTGCCGATGTAGTACTTCACCCCCAGCCCGGGCAG
>JAHDVN010000400.1 GCA_023384635.1 Thermoanaerobaculia bacterium | reverse complement strand
GGGCCGGACGGGGCGCGGGTGAGGCGGAGAGCTGGGGATCAGCCGTTCGTGCGCTCGAACTCGCGCATGAACTCGAGGAGGGCGTCGACGCCGGCCTCGGGGAAGGCGTTGTAGATCGAGGCGCGCAGGCCGCCGACCGAGCGGTGGCCCTTCAGGCCGTCGAAGCCGGCCGCCTTGGCCTCCTTGACGAACTTCTCCTCCAGCTCCTCGGAGGGGAGCCGGAAGGTCACGTTCATCAGCGAGCGGCACTCCTTGGCCGCGTGGCCGCGGAAGAAGCCGGTGCGGTCGATCTCGGCGTAGAGCTTGCCCGCCTTGCGCTGGTTGGTCGCCTCCATCGCCGCCAGGCCGCCGTGCGCCTTGAGCCACTGGAAGACCAGGCCGACGGCGTAGATGGCGAAGCAGGGCGGCGTGTTGTAGAGCGACTTCTCCTTGGCGTGCGTGTTGTAGTTGAACATCGTCGCCAGCCCCTCGGGCGAGCGCAGCAGCAGGTCGTCGCGAAGGATCACGAGCGTCACGCCCGCCGGACCGAGGTTCTTCTGCGCCCCGGCGTAGATCAGGCCGTACTTGGTGACGTCGATCGGGCGGCTGAACATGTCCGAGGAGGTGTCGCAGACCAGCGTCCCCTCGACCCCCTCCGGCTCGCCCGGCCACTCGACCCCCTGGATCGTCTCGTTCGAGGTGAAGTGGACGTAGGCGGCGCCGCGGGTGAGCTTCAGCTCCTCGGGGCGCGGCAGGCGCTTGAAGTTCTCGGCCTCCAGCGTGGCGGCGACGTTCACCTCGCCGACCCGCTTGGCCTCCTTGACCGCCTTCTTCCCCCACGTGCCGGTGACGATGTAGTCGGCCGGCATGCCGGTGGTGTGGAGGTTCATCGGCACCATCGAGAACTGCGTCGAGGCGCCGCCCTGGAGGAAGAGGACGTGGTAGTTCTCGGGAATGCCCGCGAGCTCGCGGGCGTCGGCCACCGCCTGGTCGATGATCGCCTGGAATGCCTTCGAGCGGTGGCTGACCTCGAGCACCGACATGCCCACGCCGGGCAGCGCGAACAGGTCGCGCTGCATCTGCTCGAGGACCGACTCGGGCATCACCGCCGGGCCGGCGGAGAAGTTGAAGACGCGGTGCACCTGGGTTCCGGTGGTCATCTGGATCTCCTTGGCGGGCTCCGCCTCAGGCGTTCAGGTTGCGGGCGAGGTGGTAGGACGACGCGGGCGCGGAGAGGGGGACGATCTGGATGTCGAGGATGGCCGGGTTGGCCGCCATCGCAGCGCGCAGCGACTCCTCGGAGGGCTTGCTGTCGAGGTTCATCCGCGCCACGCAGGCCTCGGCGCCGGCGAAGACGATGTTCTCCGTCTCCTCGACGTTGACCTTCTCGCGGCCGAGCGCCGCGAGCACCCCCGCGAGCACCCCGGGCTGGTCCTTGTGGCGGACCACCAGCACGTGCGAGGCCTGGGTCTGCCGGGAGAGGTTCACGACGTTGATGACGCGGCCGGTCTCGACGAAGGTCCTGACGATGCGCACCGTCTCGGCGGCGATCGCCTCCTGCGCCTGGTCGGTCGAGGCGCCGATGTGGTGCGTTCCGTAGACGCCCGGCAGCTTCGAGAGTGGCTCGTCGAAGTCGGCCTGGCCGGTCGCCGGCTCCTTGGCGTAGACGTCTAAGCCGACGCGGATCCCGCGGTCACGGACCGCCGCAGCGAGGGCGTCGTAGTCGACCACCGCGGCGCGCGCGGTGTTGATGAAGAAGGAGCCGGGCTTCAGACGGCCGAGCAGGTCGGCGTTGACGAGGCCGCGGGTCTTGTCGTTCAGCGCCAGGTGGACGGAGAGGACGTCCGAGCGCTCGGCCACCTCCTCCGGCGTCTTGCAGACGTGGATCAGCGGCTCGATCGGCGAGCCGGAGATCGGGCGCAGACGCACCAGCAGCGGCAGGTCGATCGGCAGGCCGGCCCGGTCGGTCTCCACCCCGATCTCGCTCCAGACCGCGATGTTCATGCCGAACGCCTGGGCGCGCTTGGCCATCTCCTGGCCGATGTTGCCGAAGCCGAGCAGGCCGAGGGTGAGGCCGTGGAGGCCGCGCGCCTTCGAGTACTCCTTCTTGTTCCACTTGCCGGCCCGCAGCTCGGCGACGTTGTCCGGGATCCGCCGGTCGAGCGCGAGGATGAGGCCGAAGGCGAGCTCGGCCACCGCCACGGAGTTCTTGCCCGGGCAGTTGGCGACGTAGATGCCGCGCGCCGAGGCGGCCTTGACGTCGATGTTGTCGTACCCGGCGCCCGCGCGCACGACGAGCGAGAGCTGGCCGGCGTCGAGCATCGGCTCGTGCACCTTCGTCGAGCGCACCACGAGGACGTCGCACGCGGTGCGGCCGATCGCCTCGAGGAGGCTCTCCTCCTTGAGATCCGGCTCGAAGATCACCTCGCAGCCGGCGGCCGCGAGGCCGTCGAGTCCACTCCTCTCGAACTTGTCCGCTACCAGCACTTTCATCGGCTCACCTCCCGCCCGCTCGGCGCCCGGCGGCGCTCGAGGGCGATCAGAACTCGTGGATCAGCAGGCCGTCGCGCAGCTTGGGCTCGAACCAGGTCGACTTCGGCGGCATGATGCCACCCTCGTCGGCGATGGCCATGAGGTCCTCGACGGTCACGGGGTAGAGAGCGAAGGCGACGGCCATCTCGCCGGAGTCCACGCGCCGCTCGAGCTCGCGCGTGCCGCGGATGCCGCCCACGAAGTCGATCCGCTTGTCGGTGCGCGGATCCTCGATGCCGAGCAGCGGAGAGAGCACTCCTTCCTGCAGCTTCGAGACGTCGAGGCCGGCGATCGCCGAGCTGCCCGCCGGGGCGGCCGGGAGCTCGTGGGTGTGCCAGCGGCGGGCGTGGTAGAGCCCGGCGAGCCCCTTGCGGGAGGGCACCGGCGGCCCGGGGACGACCCGGAAGCGCTCGCCGAGCGCGGCGAGAAACGCCTCCGGGGTGCGGCCGGCGAGGTCCTTGACCAGCCGGTGGTAGGGCAGGACCTGCATCTGGTCGTGCGGGAAGGCGACGGCCAGGAACCAGTTCCAGTCCCCCTTCTCCGGGTCGAGGGAGGCCCCCTCGTCGCGCAGCTGGGCGCGGGTGCGCGCCGCCGAACAGCG
>JAHDVN010000007.1 GCA_023384635.1 Thermoanaerobaculia bacterium | reverse complement strand
CGACGGCCCGGGCGCTCGCCGCGCCGCCCCGGGGGGGCGCCGCGGCGCTCCCCCGCCCTCGGGGCGGCGCCGCGCGTCCCGCCCGGCGGCGGGCCGCCGCCGCGCCGCGCGGCGCGGAGGCCCTTTTCACACGGAGCCGACGGCGCGAGAGGGCGAGGGTGTCGTCAGTCGGCGACCTGCCGACCGGCCACTTCGCGACGCACCGAGAGCACGGCTCCCCCCAGGCCGGCCAGGGCGCCGATCGCCACCAGCAGCGCCTGCTGGCCGGGCGCGAGAAACCGGGCGAGCAGCAGGTCGGCGGCGAGCGACGAGCCGAGGTTCGCGAGCAGCACCGCGCGGACGAGGGCGAGCGAGCCCAGCGCGGCGAGAGCCCCGAGCAGACCCTGGAGCAGACCCTGGGCGTAGAACGGGCCGCGCACGAAGAACTCGGTGGCGCCGACCAGGCGGAGAACGGCGATCTCGTCGCGGTAGAGCAGGAGGATCAGCCGCACCACGCTCGCGATCGTGAAGACGGCGGCACCCAGCAGCAGGGCGGACAGGGCGAGGCCGGAGGTCCTGACGAGGCCGAGCAGCCGCGCCGCCTGGTCGAGCCAGTCGAGGTCGTCGTCCACCATGAGCACGGCGGACTGGGAACGCAGGGACGCGACCCACGTGACGAAGCGCTCGCCGCCACGCTCGCTCGGGTCGACCTGCAGCTCCCAGGAGGCGGGGAGCGGATCGCCCTCGAGGCCGCTGAAGAGACCGACGAGGCTGGGGAAGTTGCGGTGGAAGCGGGCGACGGCCTCGGCGGCGGAGATCTCCTCGCGCGACGCGACGAGCCCCTGGCCGAGGACCAGCGCCTCCAGCGCCTCGCGCTCGCCGGGCAGCGGATCTGCGCGCAGGTAGATGGTGAGCCGCGCCTGGCGCTGCCAATCGTCCACCGCGCGCGAGAGGTTCGAGGTCACGAGCTGCACGGTGCCGCCGAGGAAGAGGCTCAGCGCGATCGTGAGCACCGCGAGCAGACTGACCTTCCAGCTGCGGGCGAGGCCGACCGCCGCCTCGCGGAGGAAGTAGAGGAGCGCCTGGAGGAGGGTCATTCCGGCGCCACCTCCGGCGCCACACCGCTGGCCGGCAGGTCGCCCGGCGGCAGGGTCTCGTCCTGGGCGAGGCGACCGCGGTCGAGCGTGAGGACACGCTGGCCGATCCGGCGGATCAGCTCCCGATCGTGGGTGGCCATCACGACCGTCGTCCCCCGCCGCTGGCAGTCGAGCAGCAGCAGCACGATCTGGCGGGCGAGGTCGGGGTCGAGGTTCCCGGTGGGCTCGTCGGCGAGGAGCAGCTCGGGATCGTTGATCAGCGCGCGCGCGATCGCCACCCGCTGCTGCTCGCCTCCGGACAGCTGCCACGGGAACGCCTGCAGGCGATGCGCGAGGCCGACGCGCCGCAGAGCCTCGACCGCGAGGCGCTTCTGCCGGGCCCCGTCGTGGCCGAGCAGGCGCGGCAGGTAGGCGATGTTCTCGAACACCGTCTTGCGGTCGATGAGGCGGAAGTTCTGGAAGACGACGCCGATGTTGCGGCGCAGGAACGGCACCTTGCGGGCCGGCAGCGCCCCGACGTTGCGGCCGGCGACGAGCACCTGTCCCGAGCTCGGGAGCTCCTCGCGGTAGAGGAGCCGCAGCAGCGTCGTCTTGCCCGCGCCGCTGGCCCCGGTGAGGATCACGAACTGGCCGCGGGAGACGTCGAAGCTCACGTCGGAGAGGGCGCTCTGCCCGCCCGGGTAGCGCTTGGAGACGGAGTGGAGTCGGATCATCGCGGAGGCCGCGGTGTGCCGCCGCAGTCTAACCCAGCCCCGGCGGGGCGCCGGCTAGAATGCGACCCGCCATGCCGCTGCCGCCGTCGCCTCCTCGCCCTCTCGAGCTCGATCCGCAGGCCCTCTGGCGCCCCTCGCCGGGACACTGGAGCGATCGCGCGGCGGGGGTGCGGGTCGGTTTCGCCGGCCGCGCGCTCACCGGCAAGGTGGCGACGGCGCTCGCGCGCGTCGAGGGCCCTCCGGTGGCGGCGGCCTGGCTGCGCCAGCTGCACGGTGCCGCGGTGGTCGAGGCGCGGGCGGGAGCGTGCGGCGAGGGCGACGCTCTGGTCTCCGGCGAGCGCGATCTCGCCCTGGCAGTGGTGACCGCCGACTGCGTGCCTGTGCTCGTCGCGGCAGGCGGGCGGATCGCGGCGGTGCATGCCGGCTGGCGCGGGATCGTCGCGGGCGTGGTGCCGGCGGCGCTGGCGCGGCTCCCCGGCGCTGCGGCGGAGCGCGTGGCCTGGCTCGGCCCGGCGATCGGGCCCTGCTGCTTCGAGGTGGAGGAGCGGGTCGCGGACGAGATCGCCGCGGCGACCTCGGGCGCCGTGATCGTCCCGCGAGCGGACGGGCGGCGTCCCCACGTCGACCTCTGGCGCGCGGTCTGCGAGCAGCTCGTGGACGGAGTGGGGGAGATCCGGCGTCTCGGACTCTGCACCCGCTGCGCGGCCGCGGGCCTCCACAGCTACCGCCGGGACGGGGCGCGCGCCGGCCGGAACCTCTCCTGGATCGTGCGGGGAGCCTAGCGTCTAGAGGCTGAGCTGGCTGCGGCGGAAGCCCCGGGGTTCGCGGCCGAAGGCCCGGAGCTGCCCGCAGGCGGCGGCGACGTCGTCGCCCCGCCGGCGACGGACCGTGGCGGTCAGGCCGTGCCGCTCGAGCCGGGCGCGGAAGGCGTCGACCCGCTCCGGCGCGGGGGGCTGCCAGGCGTGCGGCAGCACGGGATCGGGATTGAGCGGGATCAGGTTGACCTTCGCCGGCAGGCCGCGGAGGAGCGCGGCGAGCTGGTCGGCATCCCGGTCGGCATCGTTGAAGCCGGCGATGAGGAGGTATTCGAAGGTGAGGCGCCGCCGGGGCTCCAGCGGGTAGCGGCGCAGGGCCGTCATCAGCTCCGGGAGCGGGTGGGTGCGGTTGACCGGCATCAGCTCGGAGCGCCGGCGGTCGTCCGGAGCGTGAAGGGAGATCGCCAGGTTCGGCCGCTCCGGCCAGCGGCCGAGCTCCTCCAGGCCGGGCAGCAGGCCGACGGTGGAGAGCGTGATCCGCCGCGGCGAGATCGTGGGCGCCATCACCGCGAGCGCCCGCCGGACGGCGGCCAGGTTCAGCAGCGGCTCGCCCATGCCCATGAAGACGAGATTCAGTCGCCCCTCGATCGCCTGCAGGGAGCGGATCGCCCACACCTGCCCGACGATCTCGGCCGCCGTCAGGTCCCGTCCCGCCCCCCAGTAGCCGGTCACGCAGAAGCGGCAGGCTAGCGCGCAGCCGGCCTGGCTCGAGATGCAGAGGGTGCGCCGGTTGCGGTCGGGGATGTCGACCGCCTCGACGGTGGCGCCGTCGTCGAGGCGGAAGAGGAACTTCGTCGTGCCGTCCTGCGAGAGATGCCGGTCGGCGACGGCCGGCAGCGTGACCCGGAAGTGCTCGGCGAGCGACCGACGGAGCGGCTTGGCGAGCTCGGTCATGGCCTCGAAGTCGAGCGCCAGCCGCAGATGGATCGCGTCCCAGATCTGGCGGGCCCGGTAGGCCGGCTCCCCGAGGGGGGCGAGCGCCGCCGCGAGCTCCTGGCGGTCGAGCCCGAGGAGGTTCGGGCGCGGATCGATTCCGGAGGCGGACAACTCAGCTCGCGGCGCGGCGGCGGCGCCGCCGCGTGGGGTCGATCCCGACCGAGCGGAGGAAGGCAAGGTCCTCGGCGTCGATGCGGAACTCGGGCGGCGGCGCGGGAGGGCGGTTCGCTGCAGCCGGGCGGCTCGCGGCGGGCCCGTCCGGCTCCCGCAGCCAGTCGACGACCAGCTGCACCGTGATTCCCTGACGGCGCAGGCGCGCCAGCGAGCGGTGGACCGCAGGCGACTCGGCGATGGCGCCGAGCAGGCTCTCGCCGAACTGCTCGAGGAGCCGCTGGACTCGCTGCTCGTGGGCGCGGACGGGGTCGTGGCGCAAGGTGGCGGGATTATGCGGCGGCGATTTCGAGGGTGTCAAACCGCGTGCGTGCTAGCCTTGCCGCCCCGGATCCGAGCCATGCAGAGCCGCGAGCGCGAAGGGCCGACGCCCTGGTCCGACCCCCTCCTCGACCGCCTCCTCGCCGAGGCCGGGCTCGGCGGAGCGACCGCGGTGCCCCTCGCCGGCGACCTGTCGGCCCGGCGCTACGCCCGGGCCCGGGCCGGCGACGGCAGGACGGCGATCGTGGCCGGCTATCCCGAGGCGCTCCGCCCGCAGCTGCGGCGTTTCCTCGAGGCCACCGCGCTCTGCGGCGCGCGGGGCGTCCGCGTCCCGGCGGTGCTCGCGGTCGACGAGCGGGCCGGTCTGGCGGTGCTCGAGGACCTGGGCCCGCGGACGCTCTGGGAGGAGGCGGGCCGGGGCTGGTCCGATCTCGCACCCTACTACCTCGCCGCGATCGCCACCGCGCGGCGGATCGCGGCGCTGCCCGCGCCGGCGGTGGCGGCCCTCGGCAGCCCGCCGCTCGACGCCGCCCTGCTCTCCCGCGAGCTCGAGGCGACGTTCACCCTCCTGCTCGTGCCCTGCGGACTGCTCGGCGGGAGCGCGGGCGAGGAGCGGGCGCGCCGCGTGCTCGCCGAGCTCTGCGAGCGCCTGGGAGAGACGCCGCCCGTGCCCTGCCACCGCGACTTCATGGTGCGCAATCTGCTGCCGGTGGAGGTCGGGGGAAGGCCGGACGTGGCGGTGATCGACCATCAGGACCTGCGGCTCGGACCGCC
Organism: Thermoanaerobaculia bacterium; assembly: GCA_023384635.1. Lineage (GTDB taxonomy): Bacteria > Acidobacteriota > Thermoanaerobaculia > Multivoradales > JAGPDF01 > JAAYLR01. The sequence continues at coordinate 23,549 of JAHDVN010000007.1, read as the reverse complement.
CTGGTACGATCTCGCGTCACTGTTCAACGACTCGCTCTTCCCGCCGCCGGAGCTCACCGAGAGGTGGCTCGACGCGGTGGGGTGGCGGCCCGGTCCGGCCGACGACTACCACCGCGCCGCGGTGCAGCGCTGCCTGAAGGCGGCCGGGACGTTCGCCTCGTTCGCGGGGCGCGGCCGCCCTGGGCCGCGCGCTCGCCCATCTGGAGCGGACGCCGGAGGGCGCCGGTCTCGCCCGCGAGCTCGCGCCGAGGTGGCGCCGCGCGCGCGCGGGCCCGCGTTGCGAGACTGACACGATTCGCGGCACCGCGCCGCGGGAGGTTCCCGAAATGCCGCATCTCGGAGTGCCCGAGCTTCTCGTCATCCTGGTCATCGTCGTGATCATCTTCGGTGCTTCGAAGCTGCCCCAGCTCGGCAAGGGGCTCGGCGAAGGGATCCGGAACTTCCGCAAGGGCCTGCGCAACGACGAGGGCGATGACCGGGACTCGTCCGGCCACGGCAAGTAGCCAAGCGGCCGGGAGGCGGACGCCTGGGCTGCAGGCGTCCCCGGCGCGCGACAGCGGCAGATAGAGGCAGGAGGGGCGGGCCGATTCCCGCCGCCGGATCAGCGGCGGGGGGTGCGCTTGGCGCGCGCGCCCGACTCGGCGAGGCCGAGCGAGCTCATCTTGTTGCGCAGCGTGTTGCGGTGCACGCCGAGGCTGCGGGCGGAGCGGCAGAAGTTCCAGTCGTTGGTGCGCAGCGAGGCGGTGATGAACTGCCGCTCGAACTCCTGACGGGCCTGCTCGAGCGTGAGCCCCTGGCCGACCAGCTCGTCCACGATCTCGAAGAGACGCCCGTTCAGATTGCGCGTTGCCAAGACCCGTTCCCTCTCCCCGGCTCCACGGCCGGTGGCGATCGCTCCCCGGGGCGTCGGCCCCGGGGAGCGGAGGTCGTCACTTCAGCTCCAGCCGGTCTCCGACGTAGATCGGGAAGCGCGACTCGAGGATGCGGGCGGTCGCCGAGCGCCGCTTGACCGAGAGCACGGCGAGCTCGCCGAGAACCACCGGCGGGAAGCCCTCCCGGTTCGTCCGATAGACCGTGTAGACGTCGCCCGGGCTCACTCCGTGCTCGGCACCGCGGTCGATGAAGACGACGTGATCCTGCGCGATCGAGACCGCGCCCAGGAACGCCCAGACGATCGTCGGTGCGCCGACGATCGCCTCCGCCGGCGCCGGATCGCTCGCCGGCCGCATCGGCGAGCGGCGGGCGAGCGGCACCGGCTCGGCCTCGAACGGCACGAGCCGCGCGCCGACCGCCATGCCGTCGCAGGAGTGGACGATCTCGGCGATCGCGCTCGTCTCCTGCACCGAGAGCACCCGCACCCGGCCGAGATAGCGGTAGAAGCGGCCGAACGGTTCACGGGTCAGCGGGTGGCGGAGCGCCTGCTGCGGCTCCACGGCGGTCAACAGCGTGCCGGGCGCCAGCCCGGAGCTCTCGCCGCCGTCGAGATAGACGATGTCACCGACGTCCATCCGGTACTTGACCGTGTCCACGAGGCCGAAGATCCCCTCCTTCGCCGTACCCTGCTCGCTCGGGAGGCGGGGGGAGAGGGCTTGGTACTCCGACCCGCTGATGGCGAGCGCGAAGGTCTCGTCCTCCTCGCCCAGGTAGCCGGTGCAGTAGATGTCGTCCTCGTAGCCGAGCGGCTGCGGCGGACCGCTCGCCGCGGGATCGAAGCGGGGACCTCCGGCGGTGGCTGTCGCCTGGCCGGTGCCCTCCTCGCCCTCGCCCGCGGCCGCACCCTCCATGCCGGCGGCGCCGGCGCTCTCGTCGAGCGGCGCCATCGGGGTCACCGAGAGGTCGAGGACGAGCGGATCCCCGGGATAGATCCAGTGCGCGTCGAGCACGTACTGGTTCTTCTCCCAGATCTGCGGCCAGAGGTAGGGATCACCCAGGTGCTGTCGGGCGAGGTCCCAGAGGGTGTCGCCCGGGACCACGACGTGGATCCGGCTCCCTTCGGGGAACTCGGTCGGCGGGTCCCAGGCGGTCCAGTGATCGCCGGTCCAGCGCAGGTTGGTCGGTGGACGGTCCGCAGCGCCGGCCAGCGGCGCGAGCAGAAGGCCGACGATCAGAGCGGAGAGGAACGAACGAAGCGACATGCCGGATCCTCCTGGTCACCGTCGAGGCCGGGACGCGATCTGCACGAAAACGCTCCGCAAGGTTACGATCCGGCCGCCGCGCTGTCAAGCGAGATATTTCGCGAAAGTCCCATCGCTGCGCGAGTTAGGGAGACTGTGAAAGGCTCCGCAGGCGTTCGGCGGCGCGCTCTGCCGCCTCGCTGAGCGGGAAACGGTCGATCACCGTCTCGAAAGCGGCGCGCGCCCCCTCGCCGTCGCCCGCGCGCTCCCGCAGCACGCCGAGCTGGAACAGGGCGTCGGGGACCTTGTTGCCGGCGGGGTAGCTCTCGACGAGGCCACGGAAGGCCTCCTCGGCTCCCGCGGCATCCCCCCGCTTCATCCGCGCCGCGCCGATCCAGAAGAGCGCGTTGTCGGCGAGCTCGCTCTCGGGATGGCCGGTGACGAGCGCCTCGAAGCCCGCTTCGGCCGCCGCCAGGTCCCCTGCATCGTAGCGGGCGAGCGCCGCCTCGTAGGCGCTCTCGACCGAGGAGGGGACGGGGAGAACGCAGGCCGCGGGGCGCGGCGCGGGCGGCGGTGCCGCGGGGAGGTCGTCGACCTCGATCGGGGCCGGAGGCGGGGTCGGGATCGGTTCCGCGGCGGCCTCGCGCTCTGGGGTCGCCGCCGGGAGGGGCGCCGCGGGTGCCGGCCGGACGGCCTCGGCGGCGCGGCGCCGGGCGAGCTCGGCCTCGTGGGCCGCCACCTTCTCCTCCAGCGCACGCACGCGATCGGCGAGCACCGTGACGTCGTGGCGCGCCCGCTGCGGCGCACCCCTGGAGGAGCAGCCCCCGCGCGCGCGGGTGGCGGCGAGCGACGCGACGAGCAGGCCCGCGCCGGAGCGGAGTCGGCCTCTCATCGCTGCCTCTTCACGGCGCGGCGGGTCCACTCGCTCTCCGGGTGGCTCTCGCGCAACCGCGCCAGGGTCTCCTCCGCCTCCTCCGCGCGATCGACCCGGCGGTAGGCGGCGGCGAGGTGGAAGAGCAACTCGTCGTTGGCCCCGAAGTCGGGGTACTCGGCGAGCACGGTCTCGAAGCGCTTGACCGCGGCCCCGGGCAGCCCGAAGCGGAGGTAGAAGGTCCCCACGTGCAGCTCGTGCTCCGCCAGCCGGTCGCGCACCGTGCGCAACTCGGCGCGCGCCTGCTCGGCCTCGGGGTTGTCGGGGTAGATGCGGAGCAGCTCCTCGAGGGCCTCGCGCGCCTGCCGGGTGACCTTCTGGTCCCGGTCCGCGCGCTCCATGCGCGCCGTCAGGCTGCGCGCGATCTGGAGTTGCACGTAGGCGGAGCGGTCGCTGGTCGGGAAGCGGTTCTGGAAGTCGCGGTAGCGCGACTCGGCCTGCAGGTAGTTCTCGTCGGAGCCCTGGAGGTAGAGCGCGTCGGCGGCGAGCAGCAGCGCCTCGCGTCCTCCCGGGGAGTTCGGCTCGACCTCGAAGGCGTGGGTGAAGTAGGGGCGCGCCGCGCCGTACTTGCCGAGCTCGAAGAGGCGCTTGCCCTCGGCCAGCGCCTCGGCCGAGGAGAGGCGGAGGATCGGGTCCTCGCGGCGGCTGCGACCGGCGCAGCCGACCGAGAGGGCCGAGAGGGCCGAGAGGGCGAGCAGGGCAAGGAGCAGGAGCGCGCGCCGGGGATTCGGGCTCATCGGGGAGTCTCCTCGATTTCGGACCGGAGCCGCCGCAGGGCGGCCACCGGATCGTCGGTGGCGAAGACGGCGGAGCCGGCGACCACGGTGTCGACGCCGCTCATGGCGACCTCCCGGATGTTGCCGAGGTCGATGCCGCCGTCCATCTCCACCTCCGCCTGCAAGCCGCGGGCCGCCAGGATGGCGCCCAACTGGCGCGCCTTGGCGAGGCTCCGCGGCAGGAAGCGCTGGCCGGCGAAGCCGGGGTTGACCGACATGAGCAGCACGAAGTCCACCGCGGGCAGGATCTCCTCGAGCAGCGCCACCGGCGTCGCCGGGTTGACCGCCACCCCCGCTTCGCTGCCGGCGGTGCGGATCTGCGCCACCAGCCGGTCGAGGTGGGTAGCCGTCTCCCAGTGCACGGCCACGCGGTCCGCGCCCGCCTCGAGGAAGGCGCCGAGGAGCCGTTCCGGCCGCTCGATCATGAGGTGCACGTCGAGGGGCAGCGCCGTGTGCCGCTTCAGGGCCGCGACCATCGGCACGCCGAAGGTGAGGTTCGGCACGAAATGGCCGTCCATCACGTCGACGTGGACGAGGTCGGCCCCTCCCTCCTCGCACCGCCGGACGGCGGCGCCGAGGTCCGCGAGATCGGCGGCCAGGACCGAGGGCGCCAGGCGCAGCGGCCGCTTCAAGCGCCGCGCCCCCCGGGTCCGGAGACCACCAGCGAGATCGGGTGGCGCCGGGAGAGCGGGTGTCCGGCCGGCGGTTCCTGGCGCAGCACGATGCCGGGCGGCAGCCCTTCGTACGGCTCGAAGACCACGCTGCCGAAGCCGAGGCCGCGCTCCTCGAGGAGCCTGCGAACCGGCTCGTAGCGGCTGTTCACGAGGTCGGGCATGACGTAGCGCCCGCGCCCCACGAGGTCGCTGGCGACGAGCAGATCGACCCCCCGCTCACGGGAGACGGTGTTGCCGGCGGGCGGGCTCTGCCCGACCACGCCGGAGCCCGCCGCGGCGCTCGCCACGTGGAAGGCGTGCCCGATCCGCAGCCCCTCCGCAGCCAGGGTCACCTGCGCAGCGGCCAGGGCCTGGCCGGTGAGATCCGGCACCCGCGCGAGCCGCGGTCCGAGCGAGACCGTGAGCTCGAGCCGCGCCCCGCGCTTGACGGTGCTGCCGGCCGGAGGCCGCTGCTCCAGCACCCGCCCGGCCGCGACGCGGTCGTCGTAGCGGCCGGTGCCCGCTCCCGAGGCGCGCCGCACCGCGAGGCCCGAGTCGTTGGCGATCGCCGCCGCCTCCTCCTCCGCCAGCCCGACGAGGTCGGGCACGCGGGTCACGCCGCGCCTCACGAAGAGGCTGAACGAGAGGTAGGCGCTCGCCACGAAGAGGAGGGCCAGCAGCAGACCGTAGGCCGCCCGGAGCGGCCATCTGAGCCAGCGCGCAGTCATCGAGGAGGCAGTCTACCAGCGGCCCGGCCTCGCCGGCCCGGCGATAGAGTGCGGGCCATGGTCGAGCTGCCCCCGCTCGGAGCGCACGTGTCGGCCGCCGGCGGCCCGGCGGCGGCGGTCGGCCGCGGGGCCGCCCTGCGCTGCACGGCGCTGCAGATCTTCGTCAAGAGCCCGAGCCAGTGGCGCGCCCGACCGCTCGCCGAGGCCGAGGCGCGGGCCTTCCGCGAGGCGCGCGCGGCGAGCGGGATCGGGCCGGTCGTCGCCCACGCGGCCTACCTGATCAACCTCGCCGCCGCGCCCGGCGAGACGCTGGAGCGCTCGCGGGCGGCGCTCGCCGACGAGCTCGGCCGCGGCGCGGCGCTCGGCCTCGACGCCCTGGTGCTCCATCCGGGCGCCCACCTCGGCGCGGGCGTGGAGGCGGGCCTCGCGCGCGTCGCCGCCTCGCTCGACGCGGTGCTCGCCGGAGTCCCGGCAGGGGCGCCGCGGCTGCTCCTGGAGGTCACCGCCGGGCAGGGCTCGGTGCTCGGCGCCCGGCTCGAGGAGCTGGAGCGGATCGTCGCGCTCGCGGCCTCGGGGGAGCGGCTCGGGGTCTGCCTCGACACCTGCCACCTCTTCGCCGCCGGCTACCCGATCGACGAGGAGGCGGGGCACGAGGCACTCCTCGCCGAGCTCGAGCGGCGGCTCGGCCTCGCGCGGCTGGGGGCGATCCACCTGAACGACTCGACCGGACCGCGGGGGGGCCGCCGGGATCGCCACGCGAACATCGGGGAGGGCCAGATCGGCACCGCCGCGTTCCGCCGCCTCCTCCTCGACCGCCGGCTCCGGAAGGTGCCGATGCTGCTCGAGACGCCGCTCGGGGACGACGGCGAGGGGCACGCCCGCGACCTCGCGACGCTGCGGCGCCTGGCCGGCGCCGGCTGACTCAGCGATTCCGGGCGACCCGGCGTCCCACGAAGCGGCTGAGCACCGCGCGCGGGTAGGAGCGGCTCGCGGGGGCGAGCGCGGCGAGCCGGCGCCGGACCTCGTCCAAGCCTCCCTCGACCGATCCCGCGGGGTTGGCCAGCCAGAGCAGGCGGCGGTCGTGGCCGATCAGGAAGAGTGCCGGTGCCGGGGGGGGCTCCCCATCCTCGGCCGCGGCGACGCCATAGGCGGCGGCGAAGTCGCGGTCGTCGTGCAGGAGCGGGAAGTCGAGCCGCAGCTCGGCCTGCAGGGCGGCGAGGGCCGCGAGCGGGAGTGGCGAGAGGACGAGCGGGCGAGCGCCGAGGCGAGTGAGCCCCGGGCGGGCCCGCGCCAGCGCGGCGAGATCGGCGCGGACGCCCTCGCCGGCCTCGCCGCGGAAGACGTAGAGCAGGACCGCGAGGCGCGGTGCTTCGTCGCGCAGCGCCAGGAGCGCGTTCTCGGTCGAGGAGAGGTCGAAGTCGGGTGCCTCTTCGCCGGGGGAGAGAGCCATCGGGATCGTGTCCTCCGCGCGCCCGTCGCTCTTCCGGTCAGGAGCCCGGGCGCAGCACGGCGGGCAGGTTCTTGGCCAGGTCGAAGTAGAGCACCGTGACCATGAGCAGCACGATGAGCGCGAGGCCGACCTGGTTGACCCGTTCCTTGACGCCGAGCGGCAGGTCGCGCCGGATCACCGACTCGACGAGCAGCAGCACGATCTGGCCGCCGTCGAGCACCGGGATCGGGAAGAGGTTGAGCAGCCCGATCGAGACGCTGATCACGGCCATCAGGTAGATCAGGCTCTTCCAGCCGGCGCGCGCCGCCTGCCCGCTCTGGGCGGCGATCTCGATCGGCCCGGCGAGCGCGCTGCGCGCCTTGACCTCACGCGTGAAGATCTTGCCCACGACCACCAGGCTCTGGCGGGCCACCTCGGCGTTGAAGCGCAGGCTCTCGACGAAGGCGCGGGCCGGGCCGTAGCGCTGCTGCAGGGTGAGCGAGACGCCGATCTTCCCCTTGCCGTCGACCGCTGCGGGTATCACCGCGAGCTCGACCGGAGCGCCGCCGCGCAGCACCTCGACCCGCACCTCGACGCCGGCCCTCCCCTCGATGTACTCGATGAACTCGAGGCCGTGGGCGAGGCTGCGCCCGTCGACTCCCCGCACCTCGTCGCCGACCCGGAAGCCGGCTCCTTCGGCCGGGGCGCCGGCCACCACCTGCGCCACCCGCGGCAGCAGGCGGGGGTAGATCCCGGCGTCGCCGATCTCGTGCTCGGGGAGCCGCACCGGCGTCACCAGGAGCGCGAGCCGCCGCCCGTCCCGCTCCACCTCCACCGCGAGCTCGCGGCCGACCGAGGTCATGATGGCGAACGCCACCTGCTGCCACTGCTCGACCGGGCGGCCGTCGAGGGCGACGATCCGGTCGCCGGGGCGGACTCCCGCTGCCTCGCCGGGCGAGCCCGCCTCGACGGTGCCGACCTCGGCGGGGATCGACTGGAGCGCGGGGACGTCGACTCCGACCATGAAGAGGCCGGCGACCAGCAGCACGGCGAGCGCGGCGTTCATGGCCGGCCCGGCGAGGTAGACCAGGATCCGCTGCCAACGCGGCCGGTTGGGGAAGTCGCGAGGATCCTCCCCCTCCTCCTCCGGGTCCTCGCCGGCCAGCTTGACGTAGCCGCCGAGCGGCACGGCCGAGATCCGGTAGTCGGTCTCGCCGCGGCGGAAGCCCCAGAGGCGCTTGCCGAACCCGAGCGAGAAGGTGAGCACCCGCATCCCGAAGGCCTTGGCCACGAGATGGTGCCCCCCCTCGTGGACGAAGATGATCACCCCGAGGGCGAAGACGAAGGCGACGACGTTGCCGAGGATGTCGAACATGGGCGGAGAGCCGCGCCTGCGGCGCGACGGCTGAGACTATCGCGGCCGGGCGAGGCGCGCCAGGACTTCCTCCGCCTGCCGGCGGCCCCAGGTGTCCCAGGCGAGGGCGGCGGCGAGGTCGGCGACCGGCTCCGGGCGGTGCCGGTCGAGGACCTCGGCCACGGTGTCGAAGATCCCCGGGAAGGGGAGCTCTCCGCCGAGGAAGGCGGCCACCGCCACCTCGTTGGCGGCGTTGAGCACCGCCGGCGCGCTGGGGCCCGCGGCCAGGGCCTGGCGCGCCATCCGCACGCTCGGGAAGCGCCGGTCGTCGAGGGCGAGGAAGGTGAGCTGGCCCAAGGCGGCGAGGTCGAGGCGGGGAAAGGTGTTCTCCCAGCGCTCGGGGTGGGCGAGCGCGTACTGGATCGGGAAGACCATCTCGTTGCATGCCAGCTGGGCGATCCAGGAGCCGTCCCGGTACTCGACGAGCGAGTGGACGATCGACTGCGGGTGGACGACGACGTCGATCCGCTCGGGCGGGAGCCCGAACAGGTGGCTCGCCTCGATCAGCTCGAGCCCCTTGTTCATGAGGGTCGCCGAGTCGACGGTGATCTTCGACCCCATCTTCCAGGTCGGGTGCCGCAGCGCCTCCTCGGGGCGGATCGCCTCCCAGCTCGCCGGGTCGCGGTGGAGGAAGGGGCCGCCGGAGGCGGTCAGCACCAGCCGGCGCACCTCCTCGGGCGCGCCCGCCCGCAGCGCCTGGTGGAGCGCCACGTGCTCGCTGTCGATCGGCAGGATCGCGGCGCCGGTGCGCTCGGCGAGCGCCGTCAGCAGCCCCCCCGCCACCACCAGCGACTCCTTGTTGGCGAGCGCCACGTCCTTGCCCGCGGCGAGCGCCGCGTGCACCGGCTCGAGGCCGGCCGCGCCCACCATCGCCGCCACCACGCGGTCCACGCCAGGGTCGGTGGCGAGCGCGACGAGGCCCTCCGTCCCGCCGAGCGCCTCGACCCCGGGCGGCAGCAGGGCTCGCAGCGCGGGCAGCGCCGCCTCGTCGAAGACGGCAACCCGGGCGACGCCGAACTCCCGCGCCAGCGCCGCGAGCTCCTCGACGCGGCGTCCGTGGGCGGCGAGGGCGGCGATCGCGAGGCGGCCGGGGTGATGCCGCACCACCTCCACGGCGCTGGCGCCGATCGAGCCCGTGGCGCCGAGCAGCGCCAGGCGCTGGCTCATGGCGCCGCCGGGACGCCGATCCAGAGCAGGCCGGCGAGCAGGGTGGGGGCGGCGAAGAGGAGGGCGTCGATGCGGTCGAAGGCACCGCCGTGGCCGGGGAAGACCTCGCCCGAGTCCTTCACCCGCGCGCCGCGCTTGAGCAGCGACTCGACGAGGTCGCCGACCTGGGAGGCGACGGCGGTCACCGCTCCGACCAGGAGCAGGTCGGCCCGCAGCGCGTCGAGCCGCCAGGCACTCCAGACGGCCGTGGCGGCGACGCTCACCACGAAGCCGGCGATCGCCCCCTCCCACGACTTCTTCGGGCTCACCACCGGCGCCAGACGGTGCCGCCCGAAGGCGGTGCCGATGTAGAAGGCGGCCGAGTCGCCGAGCCAGACGATGGCGAAGAGCAGGAAGATCCACCAGGGGTCGAGGCGGGCGAGCTCGTAGAGCGCGGCCGCGGGCAGGGCGAAGTAGGGGATGCCGAAGCAGAGTACGGCCAGCGCGGGCAGCACCTGTTCGACCGGGGTGCGGGCGAAGAGCACGAGGCTGCCGCAGCCGATGGCGAGCAGGGCGGCGCCGGCGAGCAGCACCGGCCCGGCGGGCCAGTCGCGCCCGCCGTCGATGGCCGCGGCGAGCCCCCAGGCGGCGGGCGGCACCAGGGCCACGAGAGCGCCCAGCGGGGCGCCCGGGGCGACCGGGCGGACGAGGCGCACGAACTCCAGCGCCGCCCAGGTGACGAAGAAGGCGCAGATCAGGAAGAAGCCGACCGGCGGCAGCCGGAAGAGGGCGGCGAGCGCCAGCGGCACGCAGATCGCGGCGGTGAGCAGGCGCTTCATCGGTGCGGGCTAGGGGGCCGTCCCCCGGTCGGCGCCGGGCAGCTCGTCCTGCCCGACGCCGGGCTCGACGGCGCCGAAGCGCCGTTCCCGCTCCTGGAAGGCGAGGAGCGCCTCGAAGAGCTCCCGGCGCCGGAAGTCGGGCCAGAGCGTGGGCGTCACCCAGATCTCCGCGTAGGCGATCTGCCAGAGCAGGAAGTTGCTGACCCGCATCTCGCCCGAGGTGCGGATGAGCAGGTCCGCGTCGGGCTGGCCCGCGGTGTAGAGGTACTGCGAGAGGGTCGCCTCGTCGATCTCCACCGGCTTGCCGCTCGCCCAGTCGGAGACGATGCGGCGGCAGGCATCCACGATCTCGCAGCGCCCCGAGTAGTTCAGGGCGATGTTGAGCACCATCCGCGAGCCGCCGGCGGTGGCGGCGACGGCGCGCTCGAGGGCGCGCACCACCGAGGGGTCGAGCTCCCGCCAGCGCCCCAGCACGCGCAGCTCGATCTCGTTCTCCTGCAGCGTGTGCAGGTCGCGCCGGACGTACTCCTTGAGCAGGTTCATCAGGGTCCAGATCTCGAAGCGCGGTCGCTTCCAGTTCTCGACCGAGAAGGCGTAGAGGGTGAGCGCCGGGATCCCGAGCAGCGCGGTCGCCTCGACCGTGTCGCGCACCGCCTCGACGCCGTGCCGGTGTCCTTCCACGCGCGGCAACTGCCGCGCCTTCGCCCAGCGGCCGTTGCCGTCCATGATCACCGCCACGTGCCGGGGCAGCCGCCGGGGGTCGAGCCGCCGCGCGAGGAGGGCCTCGGGCGATCCGGGCGGTGCCAGGCGGTCGAAATCGATCATCTGCAGGAAGCTAGCACAGGGCGCGCGGCTCCGGTCCCGGGGCTCCCGGCGGCGTGTCCCCGGACCTCCAGGCGGGCCCGCCGAGCTCCTCGGCGTAGTAGACGCGCTCGAGGCAGAGGCCCCGGGGCGGGGCGGTCGGCCCAGCCTCCGAGCGGGGCGCCCCGGCGAGGAGCTGGCCCATCTCCTCCGGTCGGCGCCGGCCCCGGCCGACCTCGACCAGGGTGCCCACCAGGCCGCGCACCATGCCGCGCAGGAAGGCGTCGCCGACGACGCGGAGCGAGAGCCCGTCGGCCTCTTCCCGCCACGCGGCCGCGAGCAGCGTGCGCACGCTCGTGCGGTGGCTGCCGCCGGCGAGCGCGAAGGCGGCGAAGTCGTGCCGGCCCTCCAGCCGCGCCGTGGCCGCCCGCATCGCCGCGAGATCGAGCGGGCCGTCGAGGTGCCAGGCGAAGGGACCCGTGAACGGGTCGGCGACCGCGGTGCGGAGGATCCGGTAGCAGTACTCGCGGGCGGCGGCCGAGCGCCGGGCGTGGAAGCCCTCGGCCGCCGGCGCGGCGGCGAGCACCCGGACGCCTGCGGGCAAGCGGGGGTTGACGCCGTGCACGAGGGCTCGGGCGGGCAGCGGGCGCTCGAGGTCGAGGTGCACCACCTGCCCGCGGGCGTGGACTCCGGCGTCGGTGCGGCCGGCCGCGACCGTCCGGACCGGGGCGCCGACGAGGCCGGCGAGGGCCTCCTCGAGGCACGCCTGGACGCTCGGGCCGTTCGGCTGCCGCTGCCAGCCGACGAACGGGGCGCCGAGGTAGGCGACGGTGAGGCGGAAGCGCACGGCGGGAGCGTAGCCCGGATCCATCACGGCAGGAATAGAGGAAAGCTGCAACCGGAAGACGTGGATCCTCGGTGGAGGGAGGTCTCGACCAGGAGGTCAGTGCGATGCGGAGGGAGCGACGGCAAGGCCGAACACCTCGGGCCACTACGGTATGGCCAACCTTGCTGGTCGAGTGGACTCGACGGGCTGAGGTGATGGTGGCTGGGCGTCAGGTGACCTCGCCGACTGAGGCCGGTTTCGGGGTGCCCGAGCCCCTCGTGAGTTTCCTGAGCGACCTCACCACGCGCATGCAGCGCACGTCAAAGAAGTGCCAGGGACTCGACCGGGAGATCTGGGAGGAATCCCTCGTCGAGCGGAGTGGAATCTGCGGCCGCCATCTTCGCCGGCAGGAGATAGGGGCGCTGCGCCCTGTCGGTCCCGTGCGATTGCCGCTTATCGGCCGCTGGCCGACACCTTCCCGGCGAGGCCTATCCAGAGGCGCCCAAGCGCCCACCCGTTGGGGTGGGCCCGGGCGGGGGTTGCCGTCCAGCGGAGTGGTGACAGAAACAGACCGCTGACGCCTGATTTCATTTGTCGCCACCACCTCAAAGGGAGAGGAAATGAACGGCACCCTCGCGCCCTTCCGAGTAGCCCGAATCGGCTCTTTCGGCGCCCGCCCACACCGAGTGCAACCCTGGTTCCTCGTCGCGGCCATGCTCGCGTTCGCTGCAGGGGCGCTCGCCCAGGCCCCGTTCGGCAACTGGCTGGACCTGGACGGAGCGAACGACAGCGCCACCTGCCCGGACAGCACCGATCTCTCCCTGGTCGAGCCCGGCTCGTTCACCGTCGAGGCCTGGTTCCAGGCGGACAACACCGAGCCGTACCCGATGCAGCGCCGCCCGTTGGTCGTCAAGCGCGGCGCCTGGTCGCTGAGCGTCGAGATGGATGCGTCGTACATGGGCGGCTACGATTGCATCGCCTTCAGTCTCTACACCGACGACAACAGCCTCACCGGGTCCGCCTACTGTCTCAGCTCGCTGAGCACCGGGTGGCACCACGTGGCCATGGTGCTCGACAACCCTGGCAACGTCTTTGAGCTCTACCTCGACGGGCAGCGCCGGAACTCCGTCGCCCAGCCGGCGGCGCTTCGCGACTCGACCTACGTCGTGGAGATCGGGCGTGCGGCATACAGTGCCTACACCTGGGACGGCCGCATCGACGGCGTGCGAATCTCGAGCACAGTGCGCTACTCCGGCACGACCTACAGCGTGCCGACCTCCCCCTTCGAATGCGACGGATCGACCGCCGCCCTCTGGCACTTCGACGAGTGCGCCGGCGCGACCACGTTCTACGATGGTCCCGACGGTGCTGGCATTCTCTGCGGCACGATCGAGGACACGCTTGCCGGAGTCAACGGCGCCGCAACCGGAGCGCCGGCGTGCACCTATGCGATCGACCCGGTCAGCGCCAGCTATCCGGTGGCTGGCGGCAGCGGCAGCGTCACGGTCACCGCGCCGCCCTGCTGTGCCTGGACGGCGGTTGCCAACGATGCCTGGATCACGGTCACCGGCGGCGCCAGTGGCACCGGCAACGGCACCGTCAGCTATTCGGTCGCCGCCAACTCCGGCGCTGCGCGATCTGGCACGATCACCGTCGGCGGTCAGACCTTCACAGTCACTCAGGCGGCACCGTGCAGCTATGGCATCGACCCGTCGAGCGCCGACTATCCGCTCGGCGGCGGCAGCGGCACCGTCAGCGTGACCGCTGACGCAGGCTGCGGCTGGACCGCGGCCAGCAACGCCGGCTGGATCACCATCGACTCGGGCGCGAGCGGCACCGGCAACGGCAGCGTCGGCTACTCAGTGGGCGTCAACTCAGGGTCAGCCCGCAGCGGCACGGTCACCATCGCCGGGCACACCTTCACCGTCAACCAGGCCTCCGGTTGCAGCTACGCGATCGATCCGACTAGCGCCAGCTTCCCGGTGGCGGGCGGCGACGGCATCGTGAGCGTAACCGCCGGCGCGAACTGCGGTTGGACGGCGGTGAGCAACGACGCCTGGATCACGGTCGACTCGGGCGCGAGCGGCAGCGGCGGCGGCAGCGTCGGCTACTCGGTCGCCGCCAACGCCGGAGCGGCGCGAGTCGGCACCGTGACGATCGCCGCGCGGACCTTCACCGTGACCCAGGCCTCCCCCTGCGAGTATGCGATCGACCCGTCGAGCGCGAGCCACCTCGCGTCCGGCGGCAGCGGCAGCGTGAGTGTCACCGTCGCCGCGAGCTGCGGTTGGACGGCGGTGAGCAACGACGCCTGGATCACGGTCGACTCGGGCGCGAGTGGCAGCGGCAACGGCAGCGTCGGCTACACCGTGGCGGCCAACAGCGGGGCACCGCGCACCGGTACCGTGACCGTTGCCGGGCTGACCTTCACCGTGAACCAGGAGTCCAACTGCACGTACGCGATCGCACCGACGAGCGCGATGCTCGGCTCGGGTGGCGGCACCGGCAACGTCACCGTCACCACCCAGCCGGGCTGCGCGTGGGCGGCGAACGTCGAGCCCTGGGCGCAGCCCTGGCTCGCCATCACCTCGGGAGGCACCGGCACCGGTAGCGGCACGCTGACGTTCCAGGCTACGGCGAGCACAAGCGCGTGCCGTCGCGAGGGGTTCCTGACCATCGCCGGCAAGGACTTCCCCGTTCGCCAGGAGGCGCCGTTGACGACCGCCTCCTGGGCGATGACCGGCGACATGAGCGTCGCGCGCTCCAACCACATGGCCGTGCGGCTCCTCGACGGGCGGGTGCTGGTGGCGGGCGGCGATACCGGCGGCGGGGTCCTCACGGCGAGCGCCGAGATCTTCGACCCGGCCACCGGGACCTGGGCGCCCACGAACCCGATGAACACCGTCCGGCAGGAGTTCTCGGGCGTGCTGATGCCCGATGGCCGTGTCTTCGTGGCGGGTTACTACTCCGACACCGCCGAGATCTTCGACCCGGCGGACGAGAGCTGGACCGCGCTGCCGCCGATGTCCTGCCAGCGCCCGGAGAGCCGCGCCGTGGTCTTGCTCGACGGCCGCATCCTGGTAGCGGGCGCGCGCAGCCCGTGCGGCATCTCCTCCGAGATCTACGACCCGCTCACCGGACAGTGGACGATCGCGTACCTGCATCAGGTCTTCTACGGCCACACCCTCACCCGCCTCCAAGACGGCCGAGTGCTGATTGCGGGCAACCAGCACGCCGACCCGACGGCCGCAGAGGTGTTCGATCCGACCACGAACAGTTGGGCCACCACCGGGTCGATGAACTACCAACGGTTCGGTCACGGCGCCGGCCTCCTGCCGAACGGGCGGGTCATCGCGGTGGGGGGGCAAATGAGCAACACCAGCGAGGAGTACGACCCGGAGACCGGCGGCTGGACGCTCGCCGGAAGCCCCATCACCAGTGTCACCGTGAATCCGACGAGCCAGGTCCTCCTCGACGGGAGAGTCCTCGTCGTGGAAGGTCTACCCCAGGTCTACTCCGCGGTCTCTCGGGCGTGGTCGGCCATCACCGCGCCACCCCGCGGGCACTCTGTCGCGACGGCGACCCTGCTCCGGGATGGCCGTGTGCGGGTGGCCGGCGGTGGCAACGCCTACGCCGACCTCCTCAATGCCACGGCCGACCAGTCGCTCAGCCCGGGGTTCGCGGAGTTCCCCATCGACGGCGGCCCCGGGTCGATCGCCGTTCAGGCGAGCACCGCCTGCGAGTGGCGGGCGCGGAGCAGCCGGGACTGGATCGCGGTCACCTCGGGGGGCGTCGGTGGCGGCCCAGGCAACGTCGGCTACTCGGTCGCCGCCGGCGGCGAGGTGGCCCGCGCCGGGGCTATCGTCGTCGAGCCCGACCTGTTCTTCGCCATCCAGGATCGGCTTCGGCTCGCGGTGACGCTCTCCGGGACCGGCGGCGGTCACGTCGGTTCGAGCCCTCCCGGCATCGATTGCGGCTCGACCTGCACCGCCGCGTTCCCGTACGGCACGCCGGTGTCGCTGACCGCGACGCCGGCCCCCGGCTCCGGCCTCGTCGGCTGGAGCGGCGACTGCTCGGGGACCTCGGTCTGCGACCTCACGATGACCGAGGGCCGCACGGTCGACGCCGAGTTCGGGCTCTGTGTCGTCACTCTCGATCCGGACACGGCGAGCTTCGACTCGGCGGGAGGCGGGGGATCGTTCACCGTGCTGTCGCCGACCGGCTGCCCCGGCTGGACGGCGGTAAGCGACGAGCCCTGGATCACCGTCACCTCGGCACCGAGTGGATCGGGAAACGGCACGATCGAATACTCGGTTGCCGCCAACCCGGGTCCGGATCGGACCGGCACGATCACCGTCGAGGGTGGCACCTTCGCCGTGACCCAGGCCTCTGGCTGCGTCTTCACGATCGACCCGACGAGTGCCACCGTGGGGGCGGCCGGCGGTGGAGGCAGCGTGGGCGTCACCGCCTACGCGACCTGTCCGTGGACGGCGGTCAGCAATGACACGTGGATCGCGGTCACCTCGGGACCCGGCGGTATCGGCAACGGCTCCGTGACCTACACGGTGGCCGCCACCGACGGCCCGTCGCGCACCGGCACGATCGTCATCGCCGGACAGACCTTCTCCATTGACCAGGCCTCTGGCTGCTTCATCACCCTCGCGCCGACTAGTGCGAGCTTCCCGCCGGCCGGCGGCAGCGGGAGTGTCGCCGTGGCCGTCGGCGCCGGCTGCGACTGGACGGCGGTTGCCGCCGACCCGTGGATCGAGGTCACCTCGGGCGCGACCGGCAGCGGCCCCGGCGGCGTCGGCTTTTCGGTCGCCGCCAACAGCGGCTCGCCGAGAGCGGGTTCGATCGCGATCGGCGGGCGGGTGTTCACGGTCAGCCAGGGGCTAGCCTTCGTCCAAGTCGACGACGGATTGATCGACCTCTACTACTCCGCTGCGGCCTGGGGCGACTTCGACAACGACGGCGACCTCGACCTCGCGCTCGTCGGCCAAACCTCCTCGAGCGCCGTATCGAAGATCTACCGCAACGACGGGGGTTGGTCGTTCACGGACCTGGGCGAGAGCCTCGAGGGAGTGTGGTGGGGGTCGGTCGCCTGGGGTGACTACGACCGGGACGGGGACCTCGACCTCGCTCTCACCGGCTGGAGTGCGTCTGGATCGAACACGGGCAGGCTATATCGCAACGAGGGCGGCGGCGCCGGGTTCACTGATCTCGGCCTGGAGCTGGGTGGGGGCTACCGAGGACAGGTGGCCTGGGCCGACTACGACAACGACGGGGACATCGACCTGCTGGTCGGCGGGGGCTCGGGCGGGGTTCGAATTTTCCGCAACGATGCGGGCGCGTTCACGCAGATCGACACGGGTGTCGGGTACGTGGGCCGCTCGCTCTCCTGGGGTGACTACGACAATGACGGCGACCTCGACATCGTTGCCCCACACCACAGCTGGACCGCGGTCTACCGCAACGACGACGGCCGCCAGTTCATCGACATCGGGGCCGGTCTGACTTCGGTGATGTTCGGCGCCGTGGCCTGGGGTGACTACGACAACGATGGGGACCTCGACATCGTCGCCACCGGCTGGGACAGCCCGGACATTAGCGTGCGAGCTGCTGTTTCGAAGATCTTCCGAAACGATGGCGGAGGAGTGTTCACGGACATCGAAGCGGGGCTCGCCGGTTTCGCGGAGGGTTCCGCCGCCTGGGGTGACTACGACAACGACGGCGACCTCGATCTCCTGCTCACCGGCGATACGGATGCAGCCGTCTATCGAAACGATGGCAATGGGAGCTTTGCGGACATCGGCGCGGGCCTAGACGACTTTTCCAGAGGCGCCGGCGCCTGGGGCGACTACGACAACGATGGGGATCTCGACATCCTGCTGACCGGTGCCGTCGCCGGCAATGGACTGACCAAGATCTACCGCAATGTCGGCGGCGTGCCGGCGAACACCCCTCCGGGTGCGCCCGGAGGGCTCGTGAGCGCAGGCGGCGCGGGGCAGTTGGCCCTGAGCTGGGGGCCGGCCGCCGACGCCGAGACTCCCAGCCTGGGCCTCGGCTACAACCTTCGGCTGTCGACAATGCCCGGAGGGATCGACATCGTGTCGCCGATGGCGGCCCTCGGTACCGGGTGGAGGCGCCTGCCACAGCGCGGTTACCTCAGTCCGGGCACCCCGATAGTCATCAAGCCGTTGCCGCCCGGGACGTACTACTGGAGCGTCCAGGCGATCGACCCCACCTTCGCCGGTTCAGCCTTCGCGGTCGAGGGGAGCGTCACGGTCTGCGGCGCCTCGCTCGACCCGCCCGAGGTGAACGTCCCCGCCAGCGGCGCCAGCGACACCGTTACGGTCGACACCGAGCCCGGATGCGACTGGTCCGCGGTGAGCAACGAATCCTGGATCTCCATTGACTCGGGTGCCACGGGGAGTGGCGACGGCAGCGTCGGGTACTCGGTGGCCGCCACCGACGGGCCCGAACGGACCGGTACCGTTACGATTGCCGGTCAGATCCACGCTGTCCACCAAGCCTCGGGCTGCACGTACGCTCTCTGGCCCCAGGCGAACGCTAGCTTCGGGTCGGCTGGCGGCGATGGAAGTGCCTACGTCCTCTGTGGAGGAGGGTGTCCGTGGACCGCGACGAGCAACGCGCCGTGGCTCACGATCACCGGTGGCACCCCGGGCTCCGGGGAGGGTGAAGTTACGTACTCGGTTGCCGCCAACGCGGCGGCCGATGGGCGCTCCGGGACGCTGACTCTCGGTGGACAGACCTTCACGGTGACGCAGGCGGGAATCCAGTTTGTCGACACGGGTGTGAGCCTGGGTCACCTCTACTCGGGCTCGGCGGTGGCCTGGGGCGACTATGACAACGACGGCGACCTCGATCTCGTCGTCGCCGGCAACACCACCTCAGGCTATGTGTCGAAGCTTCTCCGCAACGACGGCGTAAGCGGCTTTGTGCAGGTCGCGGCGGGACTCGAAGGGGTTTGGAGCGCCGTGCTCGCCTGGGGCGACTACGACCGCGATGGGGACCTCGACCTTTTGCTCGCCGGCCGGCGTGGCGCTCCGACCTACCAGCCGCTCGCGCTGGTCTACCGCAACGACGGCGGCGGCGTGTTCGCGGACATCGGTGCCGGGCTGACCGGGGTCTTCTACGGCGCCGGCGCCTGGGGCGACTACGACAACGATGGCGACCTCGACATCGTCCTGACGGGTTACACGGGTTCGGCCCGCATCACAAATCTCTACCGGAACGATGGTGGTGGGAGCTTTGTCCCCGTGTCGACGGGTCTGCCGGGGATCTACGACGGCGCGCTCGCCTGGGGCGACTACGACAACGACGGCGACCTCGACCTGCTTCTCGCTGGTGAATCCACGGCCAGGATCTTCCGGAATTCTGGCGGCGTGTTCGCCGATATCGGCGCTGGGCTGACCTCCGTCAGCTACGCCGCCGTTGCCTTCGGTGACTACGACGACGACGGCGACCTCGATCTCTTCCTCGCCGGCCAGATCGGCGGAGGTGCCCTGATCGCCAAGGTGTACCGCAACGACGGCGGGGCTTTCGTCGACACACAGTCCGGTCTCGCTGGCATTCAGTACGCCACACCCGCCTGGGGCGACTACGACAATGACGGGGACCTGGACCTAGTCGTGACCGGGTCCGACGCTTGGTACTCTGGTTTCGCGACGGTATACCGCAACGAAGGGGGGAGCTTCGTGGACACCCTCGCGAGGGTCCCGGGCGACTCTCGCGCCGGGGTCGCCTGGGGCGACTACGACAACGATGGGGACCTCGACCTGGCCTGCGTGGGAACTGGAGCCATCGCGATCTACCGCAACGACGAGTCCATCGTCAACACCGTACCTGCCGCCCCGACCGGCCTTTCCACTCCGATGGGCGCCGGCCAGGTGACGCTGAGCTGGGTCGCGGCTACCGACGCGCAGACGCCGAGCCCCGGCCTCACCTACAATCTCCGCGCGTCGACAGCGCCGGGTGGCCTGAACCTCCTGTCGCCTATGGCCTCCGTGCCCGACGGCTGGCGCCGGATTCCGGCACTCGGCAACGCGCAGCACGGCAGCACGGCGATCGTGAGGGGCCTGCCGCCCGGCACGTACTACTGGAGCGTGCAGGCGGTCGACACGGCGTTCGCGGGCTCGCCGTTCGCGCCCGAGGGCACGTTCACACTCTGCAGCGCCTCGATCGACCCGACGAGCGCCCTGGTGCCGCAGCCGGGCGGAAACGGAAGCGTCTCCGTGACAACCGAAGTCGGTTGCGCCTGGACGGCGCAAAGCAATGCGCCATGGGTCAGTATCACCAGCGGCGGCAGCGGCAGTGGCGGCGGCAGCGTCAGCTACGCGGTCACCCCCAACCAGAGCACCACGCCGCGGAGCGGAACCCTCACGATCGCCGGACAGACGTTCACCGTCGACCAAGACGAGTTCGTCTGCGACGTCGCGCTCTCGCCCTCCTCCCTCCCCGCGGGCGTTCGCGAGGTCGCATACGCGCAGACGATCTCGGCGAGCGGCGGCATTCCGGCATTCACCTTCACCGTGAGTGAAGGCGCCCTGCCGCCAGGTCTGAATCTCGCGAGCGGCGGGCTGCTTTCCGGCACGCCGACCCTCGCCGGGTCTTTCGACTTCACCGTCCGGGCCGCCGACAGCATCGGTTGCGTGGGTACCCATGCCTACAGCCTGGACGTGGCCGCGATCGCCGATCTCTCCTTGGCGAAGGGTGACAGTCCGGATCCGGTCGATGCCGGGGCAGCGCTCGAATACACGCTGAACGCCGCCAACGCCGGCCCGTCCACGGCGACGGGCCTGACTGTGACCGACACGCTCCCGGCCGGGGTCGGTTTCGTGTCGGCCAGCGGCAGCGGCTGGAGCTGCGGTCAGGCGAGCGGCGTCGTCACCTGCAGCCGCGCAGCGCTCGCGATCGGCGCGGCGCCGCCGATCGCGATCCAGGTCACCGCGCCCGCCGAGGGCGGAGCGATCACCAACAGTGCCGCCATCGCGGCGAGCGAGAACGACCCGAGCGGCGGCAACAACACGGCCTCCGCCGGGACCACGGTCGTTGCGGTCGCGGACCTCTCTCTCGTCAAGGGTGACAGTCCCGACCCGGTCGCCGCCGGGGCCGTGCTCACCTATACGCTCACCGCCACGAATGCCGGCCCCTCCACGGCGACTGCTCTCACGGTCACCGACACCCTGCCCACGGAGGTGAGCTTCACCTCGGCGACCGGGACGGGGTGGGCCTGCGGGCATGCGAGCGGGGTGGTCACGTGCACCCGACCGTCTCTTGCCGTTGGCTCAGCCCCGGCCCTCACCATCGAGGTCACCGCTCCGAGCGAGGGTGGCTCCCTCACCAACCACGCCACCATCGCGGCCGCCGAGAACGACCCCGACCCAAGCGACAACGACGCCAACGCGCAGACCGCGGTGACAGCCTGGGCCAACCTGTCCCTGGCCAAGAGCGACAGCCCGGATCCCGTGGTCGCCGGCGAAACGCTCACCTACACGCTCGTGGTCTCGAACGCCGGTGAATCAACTGCGACCGGCCTCGTCCTCGCAGACACACTGCCGGTCGGTGTGGGGTTCGTGTCGGCGGCGGGCGACGGGTGGAGCTGCGGTCGCGTCGACCGGCTCGTGACCTGCACCCGACCTGCCCTCGCTGTGGGCGCGGCGCCGGCTGTGACGATCACCGTGACGGCGCCGTTGGTCTGCTGCGAGATCCTCAACGAGGCCCTGGTGACGGCCACCGAAGCCGATCCGCAGCCGGCCGACAACGCCGCCAGCGCGAGCACCACGGTTGACGTGCCGCCCACGGTGGAGAACGTCGACAGCGTCCGCCCGACGGGAGATGGAGGCCTCGCGGAGGGCGAAGTGACGGAGCGCTCGATCACCCAGCTGCTGATCGACTTCAGCGAGGCGATGGCCGACCCGCCCGGGCACGGCAGTGCCGGGGACGTCACGAACCCGGCCAACTACCAGCTACTCGAGGCCGGCGCCAACGCGACCTTCGACACGGCGCCGTGCACGCCGGTCGGCGCCGACGACTTGGAGGTGGCGATCGCCGCCGTCACGTACTTCCCGGGCCCGCGCCGGGCGGTCCTGGCCTTCGCGAGCCCCCATGCGCTGCCCGCGGGGTTCTACCGGCTGGCGGCGTGCGGCACCCTGACGGACGCTACGGGACGACCCCTCGACGGCGATGGCGATGGCTGGGGAGGAGACCCGTTCATCCGCTCCTTCCGGACGAGCGGGACCAACCTGCTCGCCAATCCGAATCTCGACACCGACCTGACGGGATGGGTAACCGCCAGTCCGCTGCCGGGGGAGATCCAATGGGGCGTTGCGGACGCCGACGGCGCCCCGACCTCCGGCTCGGCTGAGGTGCAGACCTCGGCGGGGGCCGCCGAGACGTTTGTGTTGGCACAGTGTGTGGTCTCTCCCGGCGGCGGGCGCTTCCGGGGGGGTGGGGTTGGGCGCATCGCGAGCGGGTCGACCGAAGCCCCGACGCTCAGGCTCCGAGCCGAGTGGTTCGCGGGGCCGCTCTGCGAGGACGGGGTGCTCGCCACGGTAGCCTCGTCGTGGATAGTCGGAGACACCTACGGTTCCTGGTCTCCCGCCGAGTTCTCGACCGAGCAGATTCTCGGTGCGGGCTCGTTGCGGCTGATGCTCGAAGGTCAGGGAGGCTCGGCCTCCGCCTTCTCGATCGACCTGGACAATGCGGAGTTGCTCTGGGATCCGCCGCTCTTCGCCGACGGCTTCGAAAGCGGAGACTGCTGGGCGTGGGACGCGGTTACCCCCTAGGCTCGACCGGCCAATCCGGGGGCGCAACTGACCGAGAAGCGGGAGTCTCTCGAGGTGCAGGCTGGCGCCCTCAACCTGCGCCGGCTAGGCGAAGGGCCCGGTCGCGCGCCTCGCAGCCCCACTCGGCTCCGCTCCCGGGCGACGAACTCGGTGAGAATCCCAGATCAGGAGAGGACAGGAGCGGCCACGTTCGCCTCGGTAGACTTCCGGCGATGACGCCGGGTGCGCAGGAAGGGGGAGTCGCCGTCGCGCTGCGGCCGGTGCAGCCGGCCGACGCGCCGCTTCTGCTCGCCTGGCGGGGCGAGGAGAGCGTGCGGCGCCACCAGCCGCTGCGCGACCTGACCCTGGCCGAGCTGCGCGCCGAGCTCGCGGCGCTCTGCCCCTCGGAGCTCTGGCGCGGGCAGGGGGATCGGTTCATCTGGCTCGTCCTCGCCGAGCGGCGGCCGGTGGGCTGGATCACGCTGCTGGTGGTGAGCTGGGAGCACGGTCTGGCCGAGGTCGGCTACGCGCTCGGCACCGAGCACCAGGGGAAGGGGTGGATGCGGCCGGCGCTGGAGCTGCTCCTGCGCGACCTCTTCGCTCTCACCCCGCTCTTCCGGATCGAGGCGCGCTGCGCGGTCGGGAACGTCGCCTCGCAGCGCCTCCTCGCGGGGCTCGGCTTCCGGGAGGAGGGGGTGCTGCGCAGCTACTTCCGGCTGCGCGGCGAGCGGGTCGACAACCGGCTCTTCGCGCTGCTGCGCACCGACTGGGCGCGCCGTGCGATGGAGGAGGGAACGGCCCGGCGGGCGTGAGCGCGCCGCGCGTCCCGGACCCGCCGCGGTCCGTCAGATCGGTTCCAGGCTGGCGTAGCGGGCGACGAGCTTGCGCTTGCCGGCGCGGTCGAAGAAGACGGTGATCTTGAGGTCGTCGCCCTCCCCCTCCAGCGCCAGGACCGTGCCCGGACCCAGCGAGGCGTGCCGGACCCGCGCCCCGCGCCGCACTCCGGGGCGCAGCGTCGCGCCCTCGTCGAACGGCACCGCGGGCTCGCGGCCGAAGAAGTCGTAGACGCCGCGCACCCGCTCGCCGGAGTAGAGGGAGCGACTCTCCT
>JAHDVN010000399.1 GCA_023384635.1 Thermoanaerobaculia bacterium | reverse complement strand
TACTGCGGCGTGCGCACCGATCTCCTCGACTACACGGTCGACCGCAGCCCGCACAAGCAGGGGCACTTCCTGCCCGGCACGCGGATCCCGATCCACCCCCCGGAGCGCGTCTTCGCGACGCGGCCCGACTACCTGCTGGTCCTCCCCTGGAACCTGCGCGACGAGATCGCGGCGCAGATGGCCGGCATCCGGGAGTGGGGCGGCCGCTTCGTGGTCGCGATCCCGGAGGTGGAGGTCTTCTGATGCGCTTCCGCCCGACGCCGCTGCCCGGCGTCGTCGTGGTCGAGCCGGAGCCGGTGGCCGACGAGCGCGGCCTCTTCGCCCGCACCTTCTGCGCCGAGGAGTTCGAGGCGGCGGGGCTGGAGCCGGAGCTCGCGCAGTGCTCGCTCTCCTTCAACCCCCGGCGCGGGACGCTCCGGGGCATGCACTACCAGGCCGCTCCGTTCGGGGAGGACAAGCTCGTGCGCTGCACCCGCGGGCGGATCTGGGACGTCGCCCTCGACCTGCGCCCGGAGTCGCCGAGCTATCTCGGCCACTTCGCCCTCGAGCTCTCGGCCGAGAACCGCCTCGGGCTCTACCTGCCGCCCCAGGTAGCCCACGGCTTCCTCACCCTGGAGGAGGCGAGCGAGGTCTTCTACCAGATGAGCGTGCCGTACGCGCGGGAGGCGGCGCGCGGCGTTCGCTTCGACGACCCCGCCTTCGCCATCCCCTGGCCGGAGCCGGTGCGGGGGGCCTCGGAGCGCGACCGCTCCTGGCCCGACTTCCACCCATCGCCGGGTGCACGGGGAGGGCGCTAGACTCCCCGCGAAGCGGATCCCCGCCCGCCCCCCATCGAGAGGTGCCTCATGCGCGTAGCCGTCACCGGACACCAGGGATTCATCGGCAGCGTGACCGTCCCGATCCTCCGCGCCGCGGGCCACGAGGTCCGGGCCCTCGACACCGGCTTCTTCGCTGCCTGCAGCTTCGGCG
Source organism: Thermoanaerobaculia bacterium (assembly GCA_023384635.1). Lineage (GTDB taxonomy): Bacteria > Acidobacteriota > Thermoanaerobaculia > Multivoradales > JAGPDF01 > JAAYLR01. The sequence continues at coordinate 2,195 of JAHDVN010000399.1, read as the reverse complement.
GTCCCGATGCCGAAGAGACCCCCGGCAGATGGGACATGCGGGAGGCGACCGCCGCCGACCTCGCAGGTTGCGAGGCGGTCGTCCACCTCGCCGGCCTCTCCAACGACCCGCTCGGCGACCTCGACCCCGAGCTCACCTACGCCATCAACCTGCACGGCTCGCTGCGCCTGGCGCGCGCAGCGAAGGAGGCCGGCGTCGCGCGCTTCCTCTTCGCCTCCTCGTGCAGCAACTACGGCGCCTCGGGCGGCGACGCCCTGCTCGACGAGAGCTCGCCCCTCGCCCCGATCACGCCCTACGCCATCTCGAAGGTGGAGTCGGAGCGCGAGCTGCTGCAGCTGGCCGACGAGCGCTTCAGCCCGGTGCTGCTGCGCAACGCCACGGCCTACGGCGTCTCGCCGCGCCTGCGCGTCGATCTCGTGCTCAACAACCTGGTCGCCTGGGCCGTGACCACCGGCCGCATCGTGCTGCAGAGCGACGGCACCCCCTGGCGGCCCATCGTGCACGTCGAGGACATCGCCCGCGCCTTCCTCCTCCTGCTCGAGGCGCCGCGCGAGCTCGTGCACGCCGAGGCGTTCAACATCGGCGGCAGCGCCGAGAACTACCGGATCCGCGAGCTCGCCGAGATCGTGGGCGAAGCCGTCCCCGGCTGCACGCTCGCCTTCGCCGAGGGCGCCGGCCCCGACCCGCGCAACTACCGGGTCAGCTGCGCCAAGCTCGAGTCCCGCTTCCCCGCGTTCCGCCTGAAGTGGAACGCCCGCACCGGCGCCGCGCAGCTGGCTGCCGCCTACCGCGCGCACGGTTTCGATCGCGAGTCCTTCGAAGGGCCGCGCTACAAGCGCCTGGGGCGGATCCGGGAGCTCCTCGCCGCCGGCGAGCTCGGCCCGGATCTGCGCTGGCGGGGTTGAGGCCGCCCGCGGCAGGGCGACAGCCCCGCCTCTCCACCCCGGCCCGGCACCCGCGGCGCGGGTAGACTCGCCTTCATGACCGACCCCGATCCCACCGCCGCCGGCCGCGCCCTCGGCCGGGAGATGCACGCCCTCGCGGCGCGCCTCTTCGACCTGCCGCGCAGCCTGACCGGGGACGGGGTGCGCGCCACCCTCGCGGCGGTCGCCGAGCTGGTTCCCCTCGAGGTGCACGAGGTGCCGACCGGCACTCCGGTGCTCGACTGGACGGTGCCGAAGGAGTGGAACCTCCGCCGCGCGGTGCTGCGCGGGCCGGACGGCTCGGTGGTCGCCGACAGCGCGCGCCGCAACCTGGAGGTAGTCGGCTACAGCGTGCCGGTGCGCGGCCGGTTTCCGCTCGCCGCGCTGCGCCCGCGGCTCCACTCGCTGCCCGAGAAACCCGACCTCGTCCCCTACCGCACCAGCTACTGGAAGGAGGACTGGGGCTTCTGCCTCCCCCACCGGGTGGCCGCCGCGCTGCCGGAGGGGGAGTACGAGGTGGAGATCGACGCCACGCTCGCCGACGGCCACCTCACTTACGGCGAGCTGCTGCTCCCGGGCGAGAGCACCGGGGAGGTGCTCGTCTCCTGCCACGTCTGCCACCCGTCGCTCGCCAACGACAACCTCTCGGGCCTCGCGGTGACCGCCTTCCTCGCCCGCGAGCTCATGGCCCGCGAGCGGCGCTGGAGCTGGCGCTTCCTCTGGGCGCCGGGGACGATCGGGGCGATCACCTGGCTGGCGCGCAACGGGGCGGCGGCGGCGCGGGTGCGGGCCGGCCTCGTGGCCGCCAACCTCGGCGATCCGGGGGCGTTCCACTTCAAGCGCTCCCGCCGCGGCGACACCGAGATCGACCGCGCGGTGGAGGTGGCGCTGCGGGACCTCGGCGCGCCGCACGCGATCGAGGAGTTCGTGCCGTTCGGCTACGACGAGCGGCAGTACTGCTCGCCCGGCTTCGACCTGCCGGTCGGCCTCCTCTCGCGCACCCCCTGGGGCCGCTTCCCCGAGTACCACACCTCGGCCGACGACCTCGGCTTCCTCGACCCCGAGGCGCTCGCCGGCTCGCTCGCCGCCTACCGCGCCGTGGCCGAGGTCCTCGAGGGGAACCGCCGCTACCGGAACCTCTTCCCGAAGGGGGAGCCGCAGCTCGGGCGGCGCGGCCTCTACCGCGCGCTCGGCGGCGACGACCGCGGGCGCGAGCGGGAGCTCGCGCTGCTCTGGGTGCTCAACCAGTCCGACGGCGGCCCCGACCTCCTC
>JAHDVN010000398.1 GCA_023384635.1 Thermoanaerobaculia bacterium | reverse complement strand
GCATCAGCGCCGGGTCGTCGTCACCCCGCCAGCCGAGGCCGGCGGCGAGCGAGAAGTCGGGCTTGAGATCGAGCCGCGCCAGCTCCTCGCCGCGCCGCGCGATCTCCGCCTCCGCCCGCCGCACCGCCACCTCGGGGGCGAGGCGAGCCGCCGCCTCGGCGATCCCCGCGGGGAGTGGCGCGAGCGCGGGGAGCTCCTCCACCGGCCCGATCGGCGTGCCCGGCGGCAGATCGAGGAGGCCGCGAAGCAACCCCTCCGCCTCCGCCCGCTCGCCGGCCACCTCGACCTGGCGCTCGGCGAGGCCGGTCCTCTCGAGCTGCACGGCGAGGAGAGCCGCCTGGTCCTCCTCGCCGGCGGCGTAGCGGGAGGTCAGGGTCGCGAGCAGCAGGTCGACGAGCTCGCCGGCCTGCTCGACCAGGAGGCGCTCGCGGTCGAGCGCGAAGAGGCGGGCGTAGAGGGCTGCCACCTCGCGCGCGATCTCCCGCTCCGACGCCGCGAGCTCGGCGGCGAGCGTCTCGGCCTCGGCCGCCGCCGCGGCGCGGCGCGCCGCGCGCTTGCCGGGGTACGGGAGGCCCTGGCGCACCCCGGTCTCGAGCATCGACATCGGCTCGGAGCCGACGCTCCAGCGGTCGAGGCCCATGTTCTGCAGCCGCACCTCGACCATCGGGTCGGCGAGCGCCCCGGCGGGGGCGATCTCCTCGCGCGCCGCGGCGAGGCGCGCCGCGAGCTCGGCGAGGCGCGGCGAGCGCTCGCGCGCCCGCGTTTGCAGCGCGGCGAGCGACGGCGCCGCGGCGGCTGTCTGCTCGCCGGCCGCGAGCGGGTCAGCGCCGCTCGGTGCGGCCGGATGCGTCCCGGCCGCGGCCGCCGCCGCGAGCGGAATCCCGGCGGCGAGCGCCAGGAGGATGAACTTCGATCGGATCGTCGGCACGCCCTTCTCCCGGAAAGGTCCGCAGCTCCCCCCGCGCCACGCGCGCGGCGGGAAGACACACCTCGCCCGAGGTGCGTCTCAGATCAGCAGGACGGAGAAGAGGGTGAAGAGTCCGAGCTCGTGGAGCGCCGCGGTCCGCGGCTCGGCGCGGCCGAAGAACGGACAGGCCGGCGCGGGCGCGACCGGAAGCGGCGCGCTCCGCAGCACCGCCGGCGCGCCGGCGCCGCCACTCGGCAGCGGGCAACCGACCGACGGCGCGGGCGCCGCGGGGGCGGCCGGCGGCGCCTGGCAGCAGCCGAGCCGGGCGCTCCAGACGGGACTCGCCGGGCAACGCGCGGCGGTTCCCGAGGCGAGCGGACAGGCGCGCCCCATCTGGCAGGTCGCAGCCGGCGAGCCGGTGCCGCGGGCCGCCCAGGCGAACGCCACCGACCCCGCGAGCGCGAGGGCGGCGACGACGGCGAGGGCGAGCAGGCGGCGTCCCATGGGGGCGGGAGTAGACCCAAACCGCCCGCGCGGCTTGTCAACCCCTCCCCCGTGTGCGAGCCTCCGGAGGGCTCCGCGCGGGGCCCGGACAACCGGATCGGAGGGATCGCGAATGGCCGAGCAGAGCACGGAGCGCCGGGTCGCGCTCGTCACCGGGGGCAGCCGGGGGATCGGCCGCGCCGTGGTCGAGGCGCTCGCCGGGCGCGGCTGGACGGTCGACTTCTGCGCCCGCGACGCGGCGCGCGTCGAGGCCGCGGCGGCCGAGCTCGCGGCCCGCTTCGACGGCCGCGTGCGCGGGCGGGTCGCCGACGTGCGGCGCGAGGAGGAGGTCGAGGCGCTCGTCGCCTGGACGCTCGCCGGGCACGGGCAGCTCGACCTCCTGGTGAACAACGCCGGCCTCGGCCGCTTCGGCTCCGTCGAGACGATCTCGGGCGACGAGTTCCGCGAGGTCGTGGAGACCAACCTCCACGGCTGCTTCTACGCCATCCGCGCCGCCGCCCCGGCGATGAAGGCGCGCGGTAGCGGCTGGATCGTGAACGTCGCCTCGCTCGCCGGCAAGAACCCATTCGCCGGCGGCGCCGCCTACAACGCGAGCAAGTTCGGGCTGGTCGGCCTCTCCGAGGCGGCGATGCTCGACCTCCGGCCGCACGGCGTGCGGGTGGCGGCGATCCTCCCCGGCTCGGTCGCCACCGACTTCGGCGCCGGCCGCCGCGAGGGGGACTCCTGGATGCTCGGGGCCGAGGACGTCGCCCGCGCCGTGGTCGACCTCGTGGCCTACCCGGAGCGCGCGCTGCCGTCGCTCCTCGAGCTGCGCCCGACGCGGCCGCCGGCGCGGGGCTGAGCGGCCGTTCCGCAACCCGGATGGAAGACGCGACTCCCGCCCCCGCGACCGGCCCCCGCGGCGTGCAGATCGCGGTGGCCGGTCCCGCCTCGTGCGACGAGCGCACCCTCGCCGTGGCGCGCGAGCTGGGGGCGGAGCTCGCGCGCCGCGGGGCGACGCTCCTGACCGGCGGGCGCGGCGGGGCGATGGCCGCGGCGAGCGAGGGGGCGCGGGCGGCGGGCGGGCTCGCGGTCGGCATCCTCCCCGGCGCCGACGCGCGGCAGTCGCCGCCCAACCCCCACCTCGACGTCGCCCTCTTCACCGGCCTCGGCCAGGCGCGCAACGCGGTGCTCGTGCTCTCGGCCGGCGCCGTGGTGGCGGTGGGCGGCGGCTGGGGGACGCTCTCCGAGATCGCGCTCGCCCTCAAGCACCGCATCCCGGTGGTGCTGCTCGAGAGCTGGCGCCTGCAGCGCCCGGACGGGCTGCTCGACCCGCTGCTCGCGGTGGCGCTCTCGCCCGCCGACGCGGCGGAGATGGCGGTGCGCCCGGCCGAGCTCGGCCGGCGCGAACGGCGATGAGAGGGAGCTGAGATGGAGACGAGAGAGCCCGCGATCCGCGTCATGCTGCTGCCCAAGGACACCAACGCGCTGGGCACGATCTTCGGGGGGATCATCCTCTCCTACATCGACCTCGCGGCGGCGGTCGAGGCGCACAAGACCTGCCCCGGCCGCATCGTCACGGTGGCGATGCGCGAAGTGGTCTTCCACCAGCCGGTCTTCGTGGGCGATCTCGTGAGCTTCTACACCTCGACGAAGAAGCTCGGCACCACCTCGATCACCGTCCACGTCTCGGTCGAGGTCGAGCGCAGCGACCCCCGCGGCCAGCGCGAGAAGGTCACCGAGGCCGAGGTCGTCTACGTCCACGTCGACGACCAGGGCAAG
>JAHDVN010000397.1 GCA_023384635.1 Thermoanaerobaculia bacterium | reverse complement strand
GGCGATCACCGCCCGCCCGCGCCGGGCGGCGAGCGCGGCGAGGAACGGCTGCTCCGGGCCGAGCCGGACCGGGGCCGGCGCCGCCGCCTCGAGGCGGATCTCGCCGGGCGCGACACCGAGCCGCGCGCGCCGCTGCTCGACGATCCGGGCCAGGAGATCGGGCAGGCCGCTCACGGCGCCGCCTCCGCGAGCCCTCGGAGCTCCGCGAGCTTCGCCGCCGCCGCGCCCGAGGCGAGCGCCTCGCGGGCCAGCGCCACCCCCGCGCGGAGGTCCGGCGCCCGTCCGGCGACGTAGAGCGCCGCCCCGGCGTTCACCGCCACGATCTCGGCGCGGGGCCCCTGCTCCCCGGCCAGGATCCGCCGCGCGATCGCGGCGTTCTCCTCCGGCGAGCCGCCGGCGAGCTCCTCGGGCCGCGCGCGGGCGACGCCCAGCTCCTCCGGCGCGAGCTCGAAGAGCTCCACGCCCGCCCCGCGGACCTCGGCCACCCGGGTCGGGCCGGTGGTGCTGATCTCGTCGAGGCCGTCGGCGCCGTGCACGACGAGCGCGTGCTCGGTCCCCAGCTCGGCGAGGACGCGCGCCAGCAGCTCGACCCGGTCGGAGGCGAAGACGCCGAGCAGCTGGCGCGTGGCGCCGGCCGGATTGGTGAGCGGCCCGAGGAGGTTGAAGACCGTCCGCACGCCGAGCGCCCGGCGCACCGGCATCACCTCGCGCATCGCGGGGTGGAAGCAGGGGGCGAAGAGGAAGGCGAGCCCGATCTCCTCCAGCTGCCGGCCCGCCCGCTCCGGCGGCTGCTCCACCTCGACGCCGAGGGCGGCGAGCAGGTCGGCGCTCCCCGACCGGCTCGAGACGGCTCGGTTGCCGTGCTTGGCCACGGCAGCACCGGCGGCTGCGGCGACCAGCGCCGCCAGGGTCGAGATGTTGAAGGTGCCGCTGCCGTCGCCGCCGGTGCCGCAGGTGTCGACCACCGGCGCGCGCCGGTGCGGGACGCGGCGCACGCGCGCCCGCATCGCCCGCGCCGCGCCGGCGATCTCTCCGGGCGACTCCCCCTTGGTCGCCAGCGCCACGAGCAGCGCCGCCTTGACCGGCTCGTCGAGCTCCCCGTCCACGAGTCGCCCGAAGAGCTCCTCGACCTCGCCCGGGGCGAGCTCCTCGCGGGCCATCCAGCGCTCGAGCGCACGGCGCGGCTCGATCCTCCCCGCCCCGGCGGGCCGCTGGCCCCCGCTCACCGCGCCCCTCCCGCGTCGCAGAGAGCGAGGAAGTTCGCGAGCAGCCGCGGCCCCTCGGCGGTGAGCACCGACTCGGGGTGGAACTGGACGCCGTGGTACGGCAGCTCGCGGTGCGCGATCCCCATGAGCGTGCCGTCGTCGGCCCAGGCGGTCGCCGCGAGCTCGGGCGGGAGGCTCTCCGGGCGCAGCGCGAGCGAGTGGTAGCGGGTGGCCGTGAACGGGTCCGGCAGGCCCGCGAAGACCCCCGTCCCGTCGTGGCGCACCGCAGAGGTCTTGCCGTGCATGAGCACCGGCGCCCGCTCGCAGATCGCCCCGAACGCCACCCCGAGCGCCTGGTGCCCGAGACAGACGCCGAGGATCGGCACCGGCGCCGCGCGACGGAGCAGCTCGACGCAGACCCCGGCCTCCTCCGGCCGCCCCGGTCCGGGGGAGAGGACGATCCCCGCCGGGCGCCGCGCCAGGAGCTCCTCGGCCCCGGCCGCGTCGTTGCGCAGCACCTCCACCCCGGCCCCCGCCGCGGCGATCAGCTGAACGAGGTTGAAGGTGAACGAGTCGTAGTTGTCGACGACCAGGATCACGGCCGCTCCTCCAGGGCGCGGGCCAGCGCCACCGCCTGCAGCAGCGCCGCCGCCTTGCTCTCCGTCTCCCGCTGCTCGGCGGCCGGGTCGGAGTCGGCGACGATGCCCGCGCCGGCGGTGACCGAGGTCTCGCCGCCGCGCACCACCAGGGTGCGGATGGTGATGCAGGTGTCGAGATCCCCGGCGAAGGAGAGGTACCCGACCGCCCCGGCGTAGGGGCCGCGGGCCTCCGGCTCCAGCTCGTCGACGATCTCCATGGCGCGGATCTTCGGCGCCCCGGAGACGGTGCCGGCGGGAAAGCAGGCGAGCAGGCAGTCGAGCGCCGAGCGCCCCGGGGCGAGCTCGGCCTCCACGCTCGAGACGAGATGCATGACGTGGGAGTAGCGCTCCACCTCGGAGAAGGAGGCGACGCGCACCGAGCCGGGAGCGGCCACGCGGCCGAGGTCGTTGCGCCCGAGGTCGACCAGCATCAGGTGCTCGGCTCGCTCCTTCGGATCGGCGAGGAGGTCCTCGGCGAGGCGGCGGTCGCGCTCGGGGTCGGCGTCCCGCGGGCGGGTGCCGGCGATCGGGCGGGTGACGATCCGGTTCCCCTGCTTGCGCACCAGCATCTCCGGCGAGGCGCCGGCGAGCGCCAGGTCGGGGCACTCGAAGAGAACCATGTACGGGCTCGGGTTGACGAGCCGCAGCGCCCGGTAGAGCGGCAGGGGGCGGACGTCCGAGGGCAGCCGGAAGCGCCGCGCCAGGACGGCCTGGAAGATGTCGCCGGCGACGATCCGCTCCTGCGCCCGCGCCCCCGCGGCCTGGAAGGCCGGCCCCGCGAAGGCGGGCTGCAGCGGCGGCGGCTCGGGGAGCCGCTCCGGCAGGCGCACGGCGCCGCCCGCCCCGCCCTCGCCAGCCCCCTCGAGGAGCTTCGCCAGCCGGTCGAGCGACCGCCCGGCCTCGGCGGCGTCGACCTCCCCCTCGATCTCGTTGGCCACGACCAGCACCCGCTGCCGGGCGTGGTCGAAGACCACGAGGTCGTCGAAGCGCGCCAGGAGGGCGAGCGGGAGGCCGAACGGATCCGGCGGTCGCCCCGGAAGCCGCTCGAGGAGGCGGGCGAGGTCGTAGCCGAAGAAGCCGACGTACCCTCCGGCGAACGGCACCGGCCCGGGCTCGGAGCGGATCGAGGCGAGCAGGTCGCCGAGCGCCGCGAGCGGCGGCCCCGGGAGCGCCTCGCGCTGGTAGCCGCGCTCGCGCTCCAGGCGGTCCGGGTAGAGGCGGAGCAGCTCCCGCGCGCCGGCGCCGAGGAAGCTGAAACGGGAGACCTGCTCGCCACCGGTGACGCTTTCGAAGAGGAATCGGACCGGCGAGAGCGGCGCCAGCCGGCGGTAG
>JAHDVN010000396.1 GCA_023384635.1 Thermoanaerobaculia bacterium | reverse complement strand
GTGCGCGGGGTGCGCCGGTCGGCGAACGGGATCTCCGGTTCGGTGACCACGCGGTTGCGCCCGCGCTGCTTGGCGCGGTAGAGCGCGAGGTCGGCGCGGTGGAGCAGATCGCGGGGATCCTCCCCCTCGACCGGCACCAGCGAGGCCACACCGCAGCTGATGGTGACGAACGGGCGCACCGCCGAGCTGCGGTGCTCGATCGCGAGCTGCTCGATGCGGAGCCGCAGCTGCTCGGCCACCAGCGCCGCGCCGGCGAGACCGGTGCCCGGGAGGATGACCCCGAACTCCTCGCCGCCATAGCGGCCCACCGCGTCTCCCGCCCGCACGAGGCCGTCCGCCAGGCCGGCGGCCACCGCCCGCAGACCGTCGTCGCCGCGCTGATGGCCGTAGGTGTCGTTGTAGGCCTTGAAGCAGTCGATGTCGATCATGGCGAGCGCGATCGGCGTGCGCTGGCGCGCCGCGCGCCGCCATTCGAGGTCGAGGACCTCGTCGAAGCGGCGGCGGTTCGCCACCGAGGTGACGGCGTCGACGTAGGAGAGCTCGACCAGCAGGTTGTTCGCCTCGCGCAGCTGCCGGGTGCGGGCGTCGACCTTGGAGCTCAGCTCTCTCTCGCGCTGCTCGAGCCGGCGCACGCGGAGACGCACGAGGAGGGCGACGATCCCGGCGAGGAGCAGCAGCGTGGCGAGGCGCGCCCAGGCCGTCTCCCACGGGGCGGGGCGCACGGCGAAGGCGAGCTCGACCGGTCCCGAGAGGTTCCCGGCGTAGTCGCGCCCCCAGACCTGGAAGCGGTAGCTGCCGGCCGGCAGCTGGGCGAACTCCCGGGAGCGGCCGGCGGTCCAGGCGGAAGGGAGCGGCTCGAGCCCCACCAGCTGGGTGCGGAAGCGGCTCTCCTCCTCGCGGAAGAAGGAGAGCAGGGCGTAGTCGAAGGCGATCCGGGTGGCGTCGTGGGGGAGACTCTCGCCGGCCTCGAGACGGTGCCCCTCCGGATGCCTCTCGCCGCGCAGGAGGAGACGCTTGGCAGTGCGGTCGGGGGTCTCCTCGGCCGGATCGTAGAGGGCGGCGCCCCCCACCGTGCCCACCCAGATCCTCCCCTGGCGGTCGCGCAGGACCGCGCCGCGGTTGCCCTGGTTGAGCGGCAGCCCGTCCTCGTGGCTGAAGCTGACGGCGGCGTAAGGAGCGCCCCCCGGCCCCGGGACCTCCTCGCGGGCGAGCCGCGAGACGCCCCGGTTGGTGAGCAGGTAGACGCGGCCGGCGAGGTCCTCGACGATGCCGTGGATGACGTCGTTCGAGAGGCCGGGGAGGTTCCCGCGGTGGAGGGTGAGGAGCGGCCGGCCCTCGTCCTCGAGGTCGAGCAGGGAGACGCCGCCGCCGGCCGTGCCGATCCAGAGCGCCGGCCCGCCGCCGGGCCCGGTGCCGGCGTGCAGCGAGCGCACGACCGGGTTGAGCAGCCCGGACTCCCGCCCGAGCACCTGCCACCGCCCCCCTTCCAGGCGGCCGAGACCGCTGTTGGTCCCCGCCCAGAGCACCGTCGCCCCCGCGCTGGCGCGCGTCGCCACCAGCGCCTGGATGCGGCCCCGCAGCGGTCCCTCGGCGGTGCCGACCGCCTCCCAGCGGCGGCCGTCGAAGCGCACGAGCCCGTCGCGGGTGCCGACCCAGAGGGTGCGGCGGCCCGCCTCGTCCGCGGTCTCCAGGAGGGTCTCGACGAGGTCGTCCGGCAGCGCCCCGCTGGCGCGGTCGAAGACCTCCCACTTCCCCCCCGCGAGCCGCAGGAGTCCCCGGTTGCGGGTGCCGACCCAGATCTCCTCCCGTCCGGCCTCGCCCCGGGCGAGCAGGCAGCGGATGCTGTCGCCGGGCAGTGGTCCCCCGGCTCCCCCCACCGGGCTCCAGGCGGAGATCTGCCTCCCGTCGCCGAACCCCAGCCGGAAGAGCCCGCCGCCGTCGGTCCCCGCCCAGTAGACGGGGCGGCCCCGGTCGTCCGCCGTCTCGAGCAGCGCGCTCACGGGCAGCCGGAGGCCGTCGCTCCGCAGCGCGAAGCTGCGCCAGCCCCGCTCCTTGAGCCGGACCAGCCCGCCGTTGCGGGTGCCCAGCCAGAGCGCCTCGACCCCCTCGGCGGCGGTGGTCTCCAGCAGCGAGTAGACGGCGGTCGAGGCGGGCAGGCCGCTGCGCTCGTCGAGCACCTGCTCGACCCGGTCGGAGACGCGCGCGGCGCCGCCGCCGTCGGTGCCCACCCAGACGCCGCACTCCCCGGGGCGCTTCCGGCAGGGGGCGAGCGCGGTGACGAAGTCGCTCGGCAGCCCGTCGCGGCGGCTCCAGTGGTGCCAGGTCGCCCCGTCGAGCCGGTGCAGACCGTCGCCGTAGGTTCCCACCCATACCGCGGTCCGGCCCGTGCCGGCGCCGGTGGCGAGCAGGCTGTTGACGGGGCCCTCGGGCGCTCCCGCCACCGGCCGGAAGCGGCTCTCGCCGGGCAGCAGGCGGGCCAGCCCGAGCGCCGTGCCGGCCCAGATCGTCGGCCGGCCCGAACCGTCGTCGGTGGCGAGGAGCGACCAGACCCAGAGCGAGGGGAGCCCCTCCTCCGTTCCGTAGATCCGCCATCGGCCTCCGCTGCGGCGCGCCAGCCCGCCGCCGTGCGTCCCGGCCCAGAGCTCCGTCTCTCCCCCGGCCAGCGGCACCTCCAGCAGCGCGTTGACGCGCGGCACGGGCAGGCTCCGCGGGCCGGCCAGGACGCTCTCGGTGCCCTCGGCGCCGAGGAGGTGGACCAGCCCGCCGGCCTCGGTGGCGATCCAGAGGCCCCCGGCGCTCGCGGCGAGGAGGGCGCGGACCCGCTGCGTCTCGTGCGGCCGCGGGAGGTCGGCCGCCGTCCAGCCGTGGCCGTCGTAGGAGGCCACGCCGTCGGGGGTGCCGACCCAGAGCCGGCCCTCCCCGTCGAGCGCGATCGCCTGCACGGTGTTCTGCGGCAGCCCGTCGCGATCCTGGTAGATGCGCACCGTGGGCTGGGCGAGAGCGGCGGCGTCTCCGGCCGCGCCGTCATCCGGCGGGCTGCCGGGGTCCGCCCGCCCGGGGAGCGGTGCGGCCAGCGCGAGCGCGCCGGCGAAGAGAACGGCCTCGAGCTGCCGGCTGAGGGATCTGGAAGGGGGCATGAGATGCGGGCGGCCAGCGGGACGATAGCGCAACGGGCG
>JAHDVN010000395.1 GCA_023384635.1 Thermoanaerobaculia bacterium | reverse complement strand
GACGTACCCCCTCTCGGCCAGCTGGGCGAGCCGCCCCTCGTCGCCCGGGAAGAGGCGGGCGACGAGCGCCGGGTCGTCGACCCGGTTCACGCCCACGTCGATCACCACCGCTCCCTCTCGCACATGCTCGCGGCCGACGAGGCCGGGCCGGCCGAGGGCGGCGACGAGGAGGTCCGCCTCGCGGCAGACGGCGGCGAGGTCGCGGGTGCGGGAGTGGCAGAGCGTCACGGTGCAGTGCTCGGCGAGCAGGAGCGCGGCCATCGGCTTGCCGACGATGTTGCTGCGGCCGACGACCACCGCGCGCAGGCCGGGCAGGGAGATCCCGGTGCGCCTGAGGAGCTCCAGGATCCCCGCCGGCGTGGCGGGGACGAAACCTCCCGGTTCGCCGTTCCAGAGGCGGCCGACGTTGACCGGGTGGAAGCCGTCCACATCCTTCTCCGGAGCCACCCGCTCCAGAACGCGGCGGCTGTCGAGGTGGCTGGGGAGCGGCAGCTGGACGAGGAAGCCATCGATCTCCGGGTCCGTGTTGAGAGAGTCGACGGCCGCCTCCAGCTCCGCCTGCGTCGCGCTCGCGGGCAGGGTGACGGTGCGGCCGGCGATCCCCACCTCGGCGCAGGCCTTCGCCTTCGTCCCGACGTAGACGCGCGAGGCCGGGTCGTCCCCGACCAGCAGGGCGGCCAGGCCGGGCGGGCGCCCGAGGCGCTCGCCGACCGCCGCGGCGCGGGCGGCGACCTCGGCGCGAATCTGGGTGGCGACCGGCTTGCCGGCGAGGATCTGGGTCATGGCTCGGGCCTCCTGCGGGCCAGGTAGAGACAGAGGATCCCCCCGCTGAGGTCGCGCCAGGAGGACCGGTCGAACCCGGCCGCGCCGAGGCGCTCGAGGAACGTCTCCCGCTGGGGGAAGTCCGAAACCGAGGCGGGCAGGTAGGTGTAGGCGGAGCCGTGGCGCGAGACCCACCGGCCGATGGCGGGGAGCAGCAGCCGGAAATAGAAGAGGTAGAGGCTCCGGAGCGGCTGGCGCCGGGGCAGCGCGAACTCGAGGACCGCGAGCCGCCCGCCGGGCCGCAACACCCGGGCGAGCTCGGCCAGGGCGCGGTCGAGGTCGGCCACGTTGCGCAGGCCGAACGAGACCACGGCGCCGTCGAAGGAGGCGCCGCGCCAGGGGAGCCGGAGGGCGTCGGCGGCGAAGGCGCGGGGCCGGGGCGGCGCCTGGCGGGCGAACTTGCCGCGCGAGCGGGCGAGCATCGGGAGGCAGAAGTCCGCCGCGACGACGCGGGCCCCGCGGCGCCGGAGGGCCACGGCCTGGTCGCCGGTGCCGCTGCAGAGGTCGAGGACGCGCGCCCCCGGCGGGAGGTCGAGCGCCTCGGCGGCCCGGCGGCGCCAGACCCGGTCGAGCGAGGCGGAGAGGAGGCGGTTGAGCAGGTCGTAGCGGCCGGCGACCCCGGCGAACATGCGCCGGATCTCCTCGGCGCGGCGGTCGAGGGGGAGCCCGGGATCCGCGACCAGGGCGGCGACTCTATCCCGCCCCGCTCCGCGCCCCCCGGGGGGGGCCTCGCGGGCTTGACAGGTCGCGCGGCGCTTCATACCATTTGAAGTCCTTTGCGACGCCCAGGGGCGGCGCACGTCCGCCCTGTGCGGCTCGTTTGCGTCCGCGCCCTCCCGGAGATGCGCATGAAGAGAACACCCAGTCCCCGGCCCGACGAGATCGAGCGCCGCTGGTTCGTGGTCGACGCCGCGGGTATCCCGGTGGGTCGGCTTTCGACCGCGATCGCCCGTTTGATCATGGGCAAGCACAAGCCGATCTACGCCCCCCACGTCGACTGCGGCGACTTCGTCATCGTGGTCAACGCCGAGAAGTCCGTGTTCACGGGCCAGAAGGAAGGGGAGAAGACCTACTACCGCCACAGCGGCCAGCCCGGGGGATTGAAGGCGATCGTGGCCGGAGACGTTCGGCGCCAGCACCCGGCGCGGCTGGTCGAGAGCGCCGTGCACGGCATGCTCCCGAAGAGCAGCCTGGGGCGCAAGCTGCGGCGCAAGCTGAAGGTCTACGCCGGGGCGGAGCATCCGCATCACGCGCAGAAGCCCGAGCCGTTCGTGCCGGGCGCGGCCTCTTGAGCAAGGAGAACAGGTTGAGCGACGAGATGTTCTACGGTACGGGCCGCCGCAAGACCGCGACGGCGAGGGTCTTCATGCGCCCGGGCTCCGGTGCGATGGTCGTCAACGGGCGCCCGATCGAGAGCTACTTCCCGAGCGAGACGCTGCGCATGGTGGTGCGGCAGCCGCTGGTCATGACGGACACGGCGGAGCGGTTCGACATCGCCGCCAACGTCGACGGCGGCGGCATGACCGGACAGGCCGGTGCCGTCCGCCACGGCATCAGCCGGGCGCTCCTCGCCGTCAATCCCGAGCTTCGTGAGCGCCTCAAGTCGGCCGGCTTCCTCACCCGCGACCCGCGGAAGAAGGAGCGCAAGAAGTACGGCCAGCCGGGCGCGCGCGCCCGCTTCCAGTTCAGCAAGCGTTGAGGAGAGATCTCGTGGTCGACATCGGCATGAAGGAGCTGCTCGAGGCGGGAGGCCACTTCGGGCATCAGACGCGGCGCTGGAACCCGAAGATGAAGCCGTACATCTTCGGCAAGCGCAACGGGATCTACATCATCGACCTCGCGAAGACGGTGCGCCTCTTCCGGGACGCGGCCGAATTCGTCAAGCAGCTCGGGCAGGAGGGGCGGCGGATCCTGTTCGTCGGCACCAAGCGCCAGGCGCAGGACGTCGTGGCCGAGGAGGCCCGGCGCTGCGGCCAGTTCTGGATGACCCACCGCTGGCTCGGCGGCACGCTCACCAACTTCGTGACCTTGCGCACCTCGATCCAGCGCCTCAAGGAGATCGAGGCGCGTCTGGCCGACGAGCACGGGGGCACGACGAAGAAGGAGCGCCTCCGGCTCGACCGCGAGCGGCAGCGGCTGCAGCGGAACCTCGAGGGGATCCGCGAGCTCGAGCAGCTCCCCGACGCCCTCTTCGTCGTCGACCCGAAGAAAGAGGACATCGCGGTCGCCGAGGCGAACAAGCTCGGCATCCCGGTGATCGCCATCGTGGACACGAACTGCGACCCCGACGTCGTCGACTACGTGATCCCCGGCAACGACGACGCGATTCGCACCATCCGGCTCTTCGCCGCGCCCCGCGCCTGCCCA